>CASFZH010000003.1 GCA_949299115.1 uncultured Helicobacter sp.
CATTCTAAAGATAGGAGAATAATGCAGAATACAGATTCTCAACAAGATTTAGAATCTCTAAGTAATGAATCCCAAACAAACAATGGAGTTGCAGATTCTCAAAATACTAGAGAACCACACAATACTAGAGATTCTCACAATACTAGAGAATCACAAAACAATACACAATCACACAGCAAAGCAGATTCTCACAATAACACAGAATCACAGAATACAGAATCACAAAAGATTCAAAAATCTGCATAGAATCTTTCAAAAGAATTTTATATTTTCTTTTTTAGAATCTCTTGTAATCTTATAGAATCTAGATTCCTAGAGAGAAATACTGAATATTTCAGAATCTACATTGCAGAGTATACCAAGCTATATTTTGGAGTTATATTTTGATTGTTTTTATAGTATTTTGATTATCAAAATACTATAACATTTTTTACTTCTTTTTTACTTCATCTTTGACATCATCTTGGATAGATTTTTCATGATTCTTAAAGTATGTAATGACTTTTTCTTTATCAAATCCGTTACTCATAATATCATCATAATTGTCCGCCAAAATCCAGCATATTTATTGCCCATGACTTTTGTGGTACCGGCAGCCACTGTGGCATTGATAGCACCTCCACCAATAGACCCAATAACAGGAATAAACTTTAAGAGATTTCCCACAGCCATCTTCATAGCAAATCCCACACCACACACAGCTACTAAAGCCACAGCAAGTGTTTTTACACTTTCTGCATTCAGTTCAAGCTCAAATTCCTTGCTAATGTGTGCAATCATTACAATTTGTGTAGGCAGTATCACTGCAAAGTCAGAGAGGGGTATAGGTGATGCAGCACCAGCCGCTACACTATATTTTGTAGCTAGACTCATCGCACTCTCTCTCATCGCCTTTATTTTCTGTGCTTTATCATATACTTGCTTTCTTGCAAAGGCATTGTTAAGTCCTTCAGGTAGGAGACTATACGTTTTTTGTATAAGCTCCTTTATGCTTTTGGGTTCTTTTATATTGCCATCATCTTCTATCTTTATGGAGTTTACTCTCCGCAAATGTTCATCATCTACTCCCAATGTTTCTTTAACAATATCGCTAAATTTTTTGCCATGTTCATCTTTGTCTTGAGTTGCTTTTGTAATGACGACTATAACGGAGAAATTATGCTTTTTAAGCATATCATAAAGGTCTTTGTCCGCAGGTTCTGCTCTTTTTCTAGACTCTTGAATGCAGAATAGACAAATATGGATTTGGTCTTTTACGTCTTGTTGCTCCTGTTCTTTTACAAAATTCTCTATTTGTTGTATGGTGCTTTTATCTTTTACTTCAAGTCCTTTTGAGTCATATATACAAAGATTATCTTGTTGATACATCTGTATTTGTTGTGTTACAGGGCTTCTAGAGCCAGTCGTAGCTACATTTTCACCAAAAATGGCATTAATTAAAGTGCTTTTGCCAACACCAGTTTTTCCAATAATAAATACATTGAGTTGTTTGGTTTCTTTTTTGACATCTTCTTGTACTTTTTAAAAAATTTCTGACATATTTATTTTGTCAAATAAATCATCAGTGGTTTTTGTAACATCGGGATTATTGGGTGCAATCATCATGATTCCTTTCTTTAAATATGATAAAAACCGAATTTTACAAAAAAACAAATCAAGAGGTTGGATAAAATATCAAATTAAGGGAAAATAGTTCTAAAATCTTGCGAGATAAACACCGTCTTGCAATCTTTCTTGCTGTATAGAATTCTCAATCTGTATAGAATCCCTCAATTCTTTACACATTAGCATACAACGGTTGATGACATGTACTGCAACAGCTTAGATTACCTTTTTGCATGAGATGATTTTTTTCATTTTCTTTGCTCAAATTATAATGCTTTCTTTAGAATCATTTATAAGGACATTGCTAGGGTTTAATTGCAATGGCTTTGGTTGGTGTTACTAGATTATCTTTTTGCTTCTTTGTCAGAATGCTATTGCCCATGTCATAAACACTACTTTTACAGATTTTAGTAGAACCCGTAGTTTGTCCCCAAGCACCTTGGTTACTTTTGTATTTGCATACATTCCTTATGTGTCGTGCTGTCCTTGTATATTCTAGTCTAGTTATAAAGATATTAGCTGAAGTATCTAAAGTATTTTTCTCTTTAGATGTTGTATTCTTAGATTCTATTTTGCGAATTATTTCCTTTTGCTTCGCTTAAGGTTAGAATGATTAAAAGTAGATTCAGAATGGCTAGAATCATCGTCATATTGAGACTTTGAAAAAGTTGAATATCTAAATTGGAGACAGAATCTACTCATATTTATATCATAGACTGACAAGGATTGGGATTGGCAAGGATTCCTTGTGTGTTTGTGATGACATGAAAAATGGATTGCCATGATCTGTAGGCAAAGTCTTACTATGATATTGGAGATTCTGTATCTTTGATATAAAATCTTTACTTTTTTCTACCAAATATATATTGGTAGGCTAAACCATATGTAAAGATTCTAGATATTTGCGAATCATGTAAAATAGGATAGCCAATTCGTACTTCTATCCTATTTTCTTTATTGATAAATATGTTTATGCCAGCATACACAACGACATCTGCATCTTGTGTAATACTTCTATTAATTGGCATGGCTCCATATAGTCCACCAAACATTCCAATACCAATGCGTTCAAAAGTGTAAAAATAATCTACACCAGCACCAGCAGAAAATAAATTATATTGTGCAATCGTGCTATATGATGCTAAAATATATCCTTTTATACCGTGTGTTTGCCCAACATAATAAAATACTCCAGCGTGTAGGGATACATCAAGCATTTGAGAATCTTGCCTCTGATACTGTACTTTATAACTGCTACCAATACCCCCACCTATAAACCAATAAAAAGGCTTTTTGTCTTTGGTGGTATCATATGTGTGTTGTATTTCTGAAGATGGACTTGGTTTTGAATCTTTATATTCTCTAGCATGTTTTTCATTGGTTGTCGTATCGTTTGATGTAGCAGTTTGAGAGTTATGTGAATCGCTAGATTGGGAATCTTTATTTTCAGTATGTTGCATATCTGATGTGCTTTTCTCTGTTGTATCTTGTGTGTGTGGGATAGCTTTTTTGGGCTTTATTTTTTCATTTTCTAACTTTTCTTGTCGTAATTGTTCTAGAATCATATTATCAAGTGTATCACCATACATATAAATAACTGATAATAGGAACAACAAAAGATTTTTCACATTTTCTCCTTCAACAAGCTAAAACTCCAATTTTATTCTCTTTGTAGCATTATGTTAAAATATTGAAGTTTTATAAATTTTGCTATAATTTTTATGTTTACTCTAGTCTTGCAACACTGCTTTATATTCTAACCAAAAAAATACAATTATCGTTTTAACATATAGCTTTTCTTGATAATTCCATCTAATAATGATTCAAAATAGCACCATGATGTCTATAAACTAGAGCTTTAGAGTATCGCTTTAATTTTATTAGCTTTTATTGTTAAAATATGTAAGTTTAGCTATAATGTTTTTTATTTTTCATTGAGGTTGATATATGACACTTGCAATCAATGGGTTAGGTAGAATGGGTCGTACTATATTACGTTTAGCATTGCAAAGAGGACATACCGTTAAAGCTCTTAATGATATTGCAAAATGGGATATTCTATCATATTTAATTGAGTTTGATACAACACATGGGAAATTTAATGGAGATATAAATTTTGATAATAATACGCTCTATATCAATGGTGAAAAAATATTTCTAAGTAATCATGCTAATCCCAAAGATATTGATTTTGGAGAGGTTGATATTGTGGTGGAGTCAAGCGGCAAATTTCTTACCTCCGAATCTGTGGAATATTATTTAAAAAAGGGTGCAAAAAGAGTGATTATTTCTGCCCCTCCTCATGATGATACCAAAACCTTTGTATTAGGTGTTAATCATTTATCATATCAAGGTGAATCTATTATTTCTAATGCTTCTTGTACCACTAATTGTATTGCACCCATTTGTTATATTTTAGACAAACATTACGGAATCACGCATGCTATGATGACTACTATTCATAGTTATACAAATGACCAAACTATTCTTGATAATGCTCATAGAAATGATAAACGCCGCTCACGTGCTGGTGCTAGCAATATTATCCCCACGACAACTGGTGCTGCAATCGGATTAAAACGTGTGTTGCCTCGTTTAGATGGTAAGATTCATGGACAAAGCCTACGTATTCCTGTACTTGATGTGTCTATGGCAGATTTAAATTTCTATCTTAGAGATGATGTTGGCATTGAGGAAATACATGCTCTTTTAGAATCGTATGCACAAACAAGTATGCGTACTATTTTAACAATTGATACTAAATATCGTGTAAGTAGCGATTTTTTGGGTAGCTCATTTAGTAGTATTGTTGCAAAAGATCTTAGTTTAAAGGTTGGCAATATGGTTAAAATCATGTCATGGTATGATAATGAAGCAGGATATGCTAATCGCATTTTAGATATGGCAGCATTTATCTTGAAATAATGAATGATTTTCTTTCTATTGCAAAAAGATATTCTTATATTTTACATAATATACTTAATACTTGCATTTGTGATTGGCTATATCAAATTTCTTGTGAATCTTTTTGCAGAGTAGATTTAATTTTCTTAATGCCTTTTGTTGGTAAATATGTGATAGATTATAAAGAGTTCATTTTAAAAAATAACCACAAATGTAAGTCATATTGTCTCAAAGAGCAATGTAAAGTAATTGTGATTCTAATATCTCTATTGGATATATCAGATATTCGATTCCATAAAGAATATAGCATCTATGGTCTGTTTTGTATTAAGTTTTCTGCAATAACATAGAGAATCTCTAATAAGAATTAGAAATCTGAAATCTTAACTCCGGCTATCAGCATAATACAATATCACATGTTCTATTATTTATTGAGATATAGGTAAAATATTTAAAAAATCTTTAATATTATGCTTTAGCACAATAAAATCAAGAATCATTCTATTCCTTTGGGTTTGAGATTCTCAAAAATATTTTCACTACAAATTTAATAGACAAATATGCTTGAAATTCTAATTTCTATACTCTAAAGTATACTCAAGGATTTCAGAATCTTTTATGATTTCTTACCATAACATATAGTAAATCTAAAATTCAATTAATAATTAGAGAAATTTGAAAATCTATTTATTCTAGAATCAAAAATTTCTATGCAATCATTTTTTAACTTGGATATTCAATCTCTCTTTCTACCGCGATGTTTGTATTATTTGCACTGCCAATTTATAGAAAGCTATAAAATAAATAGATTGTCATGACTTTATTCATACAGATTCATACTTTAATATAAATAGTATCTATGATTTAGATGTATTGTATGAAGATTACTATGAATTATAAATTGGTTTTACCATGATACATGTATTTGTAGAAGTATGGTATTTGTAAGTCTGAGAAGTCAGTTTTTAATATGACAATATTCAGATTTATACTAGATGATAAAACATGTGTGTAATTATTTTTCACCACGTAATTGATAAGTAATGTCTCCAGCTCCAAGACCTATAATAATCCCGGAATTGAGAATCTGTATTATTTCATATTTATCATTCAATAAAGCAATATGCTGATTTATGCGTTTTATCCTTGTAGCAAAAATTGGATTATAATGTTTAAAAAGTGAAGGGAAATCAAAATCAATTTTTTGTTCTCCAGCAGCATAAACTGGCAAGATAACAAGATTATCGCAATCCTCAAAACACTGACAAAAGGCGTCTACATTATCTTTAAATCGTGAGTATTTATGTGGCTGAAAAATTGCAGTAATGGCATAAGAATCTTGTGTTACATGATTATGTGCTTCGCACTTTTTTTGCAATAATTTTGCATAGATTCTTGCTGATGATAGGGTTGCTACAATCTCTGTAGGGTGATGGGCATAATCATCAATGATGCAAGGAGCATTCGTGCATAATTCTTGTAGAATGTCAAAACGTTTTTTAATGCCTCGAAAATGCAATAAATTGGCTCGTATTTCTTCAACAGACAAAAAATCCATAGCAGCTAGAATCGCCATGCTTGCATTGAGTGCATTATGATACCCTATGCCATATACGCTAAATTCCCCAAAATTTTGTAATTCAAATGTCGTAAAAGGGAGGTTATCTCGTAAGGTATAGGTAATATTTTTTATATCTCTTTTTGGACTAAAAGGTGTGATGATTGGTAAATGAGTGTCAGATAGAGGCTTGTGTGATATGCTATCCTTAAAGGCATTTTGTTTCTTCTGTATTCTATTGTAAATCTCATATGTTGTTGGGCAATCAATATTGACAAGAGCATAATGTGATAAGTTGATAAAATCTGTATAGGCATCTTTTAATTTTTCAAAATCATGATTGTAATTTTCTAAATGCTCGGCTTCAATATTGACAACAATGCTTTTGTAGGGATTTGAATGCAAAAAGCTTTTATCGCTTTCATCAGCCTCAAAGACAAGTGTATCCTTAGTGGATACACGAACATTGGAATCAAATTCTTTGCTAATAGCTCCGATAATAGCCCCGCTATCTGATAAGATAGAGGCTAAAATGGCACTCGTGCTAGATTTGCCATGTGCTGCACAAATGCTTAACACCTGTTTTTTGCTTAATAACACCTTAATGGCATCTTTACGCGAAAAGATTTGCTTATTGAGTTTTTTTGATTCTATAATTTCAATGTTAGAATCTTGAATAATAGCAGAATGAATAATTAAATCTTTATTGGCAATAATTCCTTTTGCATGTGGAATATTAATATCTATTCCTTCTTTTCTTAATGCTTGTATGATTGGAGTTTCTACAATATCAGAGCCACTTACTATTGCCCCTTGTGCTTTTAAAAATCTTGCCAAGCCACTTACACCAATGCCACCAATACCTATAAAATGCACTTTGAGTTTATAAAAATCCATTGACTACCCTAGCCTTAAAATACATGCCTGTAATTATAATGTGTTTTAGGTATTTTTGTGATACTTTTAGAATCAAATACAGAATCAATCCAAAATTGTGTGATGTATGCTTAACAGCAAAAACCAAGATAGGATATAAGCAGTCTTCATGATATTATCATGGTTTAGTTGCTGTATTTTTTTAAACTGTTTATTTGTTAGCTACAAATTAAAAGGTATCATGCAAATGTTATCTCGATGCCAATCTTGAGTTACATTTCAATATTATAATTATGGGTATGTTCATCTATGAATGCAAAATCCCCTATATATTACATTCATGTGAAAATGATAGTTTGAAAATGCTGATAAAGATTAATATATTATGTAGTCATTTGTCTCCAATACTATAATTATGTCTTAGTGGTGATTATATTTTATGATTCTATAATATACGCTGTGTTGTGGTGGAAATATTGTAGCTGAAATTTATTTTTGGTAATAATTTTGTGCTGGTAAAATCATCATACAAATAAATGATGAGTTTTGAAGGTAGATGTGGTAGATTATGGAATGTTCTAATTGCCTATTAAGCATTGGCACTGATATGTTTATGGTGTAATTGATTGCAGCTATGCAAATCTTTTGAAAAAAGAGTGAATATGTATTTAAAAATTGAATTTAATAGCTATTTGCAATAAATCAAATATCTGGCATATTGTAATGTTTGAAAATACTGCGAATGATAGTTATGGACAATAGCATTATGATGTAAACTTTTTTGATATTAGGTATATGATATTTTTTGTAAGATAAGACTGATATTATTTTGCTATATATTCATAAATCGCTTCTATTTCAGAATCGGTTAGATAGTATTTTGGCATAACACCTTGTGCATTATTGACTTTAGCTTTAAACTCCTTAATATCAAGACCTGTAATATTTGGTGCATGTAATTCTTTTTCTTTACCTCTGTGTTTATATGTTGCTAAGATTGTCCCTTCACCATATTCACCATGACATACTCTGCAGCTTATGCCACGTGGATTCTCATACAAATATTTACCATATTCTTTTTCTGTAATAAAATCACCTTCTAATACTTCTAATGATAAAGATTTTTGATAATGTTGTTGAATTATAGGAGAATCTGCTATCATAAATTCTACAAATATATAGGCTATTAGAAGGTATATTGCTTTATAATGCACAGAATCTCCTTTGTATTGCATAGAGTAATATAAAAATTTTTGGAACAATAATATCACAATTTTGCTTGCAATGCTGCATTATATTCGTTTTGATTATTTTGCGTTGAAGTAATGCAGCCATTTTAACTATTTGTTGTGGATTTTATTATAAAAAAACAGACATTAAACATCAAAATAATGATTTTTTATTAAATCATGCTAGAATTCTATATGTGTAATTTTTATAAACTATGCATACAGGATATTTTCTTAAATAAATCATAATATAAAAATACAGATATGTATCATAATAATAACATAATTCATAAATATTACGAATATAAGATAGGTGCGTTCATGGTTGATTATGGTATTAAATTTTGGTCTAATGATGATTTTATCATTGATGATGGTGTTGTCAAGGTGAATTATAAATCTAAGCCAGCATTGATTGATATTGTCCGAGAAGTGCGTGAGAGGGGATACAGAGGTCCATTACTTATGAGATTTCCCCATTTAATTGAACATCAAATTACAAAAATGTATATTGCATTTGAAAATTCCATAAAAGAATATCAATATCAAGGTAAATTTAAAGCAGTTTTTCCTCTCAAGGTTAATCAGATGCCAAATTTTGTTTTGCCTTTAGTGGAGCTTAGCCAAGGCAAACATTATGGTTTGGAAGCTGGTAGTAAATCGGAGCTTATTGTTGCAATGGCGTATACTAATAAGGCGAGTCCAATAACAGTAAATGGCTTTAAAGATAAGGAGATGATAAGTTTAGGATTTATAGCAGCGAATATGGGGCATGATATTACTTTGACGATTGAAGGATTAAATGAACTCAAGACTATTATTGAGGTTGCTAAAGAAATGTGTGAACCATATCCGAATATAGGACTTAGAATCCGACTTCATAGTGTTGGTACCGGTATTTGGGCAAAAAGTGGTGGGATTACCTCAAAATTCGGATTAACTTCAACAGAGCTTTTGGAAGCAATGAAAATGCTTGAGAAATCTAATTTGTTGCATAAATTTACCATGATTCACTTTCATATTGGCAGTCAAATTAGTGATATTTCACCGCTTAAAAAAGCTATAAGAGAAGTTGGCAATATTTACGCAGAATTACGGAAAATGGGTGCTACGAATCTTCAATCAGTTAATATTGGTGGTGGTTTAGCGGTTGAATACGCACAACATGAAGGTATGAATTGCCGTAATTATACATTGCATGAATTTAGTGGTGATGTAGTTTTTAGTCTTAAAGAAATAGCTAAAAATAAAAATGAATTAGAACCCGATATTTTTATAGAATCTGGTCGCTTTATTTCTGCTTCCCATGCAGTATTGATTGCTCCTGTGTTGGAGTTATTTAGTCAAGAATATGATGAGGAGGCATTGAAATTAAAGGATAATAATCCGCCTCTTGTAGAAGAGTTAAATGATTTGTATAATTCTATTAGTGAAAAAAATGCTATTGAGTATTTACATGATAGTTTGGATCATATGGAATCTTTGCTTACACTTTTTGATTTGGGATATATCGATTTGCAAGATAGAAGCAACACGGAAGTTTTAGTCCATTTAATAATCAAAAAAGTTATAAAACTTTTGAAATATAAAAATCACAACGAGATTTTAAAGATTCAAAAGAGCGTTCAAGAACGTTATTTATTGAATTGTAGTTTTTTTCAAAGTTTACCAGATTATTGGGGGTTACAGCAAAGTTTTCCTGTTATGCCGCTTGATAGATTAAATCGTCGTCCCACTCGTGCAGCAAGTCTCTGGGATATTACTTGCGATAGTGATGGGGAAATTTCTTTTAATCCACAAATGCCTTTGTTTTTGCACGATGTTGATGTGTCAAAGGAAGAATATTTTTTAGGATTCTTTTTAGTTGGTGCTTATCAAGAAGTTTTAGGAATGAGGCACAATCTTTTTACACATCCTACAGAATTTAGTGTAATATTTGACGATGATTTGAATAAGGGATATGAAATCGCAAATCTTTTAGAGGCACAAACTATAGTTGATGTGTTAGATGATTTAGATTATGATACCAAAGAAATAGAGCGGATTTTAAAACAGCATATTGAAGAAAGTAATTTAGATTCTGAAGATAAAAAGGTTGTTTTAGGTAAACTCTATGTAATGTTATCAGAAAATGGCTATTTACGAACAATTAGTGCTCAAGATACATGAATATCATAAATTTAAGGAGGGACAATGAGATTTTGGGATGGCGTAATTGGTGTATTATTGATGGTAATGCTTTATACAAATATGTATGCTGGTAACAGTAGTAATACAAAATTAGTGGCAAAAAATAGTGGAGATTCCACAACAAATAGTACTGTTGAAACAGAAAATACTATAGATGGTAAGAATTCACAGGATTCACACGATACGCAGTCGCTTGAAAAGCCTAGAGATTCCAAAAATACAGTTACGCATAATAATACATCAGAATCTTTTATTGACAGTATGCTCTATACTATTTTTCGCTATAAAAAAAGTGTAATGCCGAAATGTGATGAAATGTATCAACAAGAGGTATGTACTGGCGATATGATGTGTTATGCAACCAAATGTTTTTATCAAGATGTTTCTACTGAAATTCTTTATAGTATGCTTATGAAAACACTTGTTGCTACATTGCAAGAACAAGATGGAATAAAGTATGAAAAAGAAATACAACATTTACAACAAATCATGGATTTCGGATTACCTAAGGATAAAAAACGTCATGATTTTAGATTCATAAATTCGAATAATCAACAATGTACTTATTGGCTTTGGCAAAAAAATGACATAACATTAGAAGTTAATCTCACAGGATGTCTAACACATGCCGAAGTTATGTATACTTTTATTGAACAAAAAATTAGTGATGATACGTCTGATATACAAGGTGTAATAGAGATTTATCGACATATTAGCTATTAAAATTAATGTCATAATGTGATAATTTGAAGCATTATAAGATTTAAATATGGTATTTTGAATCATGTTATAATGTAAAACAAATATAATACAGAATAATTGTTTGATTTTTTCAGATACAATATTATCCATTTTATAACTTTGAAGGTACAGTATGAGTAAAACTGCATTAATTACAGGTATTACGGGGCAAGATGGGGCATATTTGGCAGAGTTTTTGTTAAATAAAGGTTATCATGTACATGGAATTAAACGTAGAGCATCGCTTTTTAATACTGATAGAATCGACCATTTATATCAAGACCCGCATTCTAATGATATTCGTTTTACTTTGCATTATGGAGATTTAACAGATTCTACAAATCTTATTAGAATTATGCAGGAGGTGCAACCAGATGAAGTTTATAATTTAGCAGCCATGAGTCATGTTGCTGTTAGTTTTGAGACCCCAGAATATACAGCAAATGCTGATGGAATTGGCACATTACGTTTACTGGAAGCTATCAGAATATTGGGGTTAGAAAGAAAAACTAAAATCTATCAAGCCTCAACTTCTGAACTTTATGGATTAGTGCAAGCTGTGCCACAAAATGAAACAACACCATTTTATCCACGTTCACCTTACGCTTGTGCAAAGCTCTATGCATATTGGATAACCGTGAATTACCGTGAAGCCTACGGTATCTTTGCAAGTAACGGAATCTTATTTAATCATGAGAGTCCTATTCGAGGAGAGACTTTTGTTACTCGAAAAATTACTCGAGGTGTCAGCAAGATTGCATTGGGATTGCAAGATAAATTGTATCTAGGGAATCTCTCTGCTAAACGTGATTGGGGACATGCTAAAGATTATGTTGAGGCTATGTATTTGATTTTGCAACAAGACACCCCACAAGATTTTGTCATTGCTACTGGCATTACTACAGAGGTACGTGAATTTGTAAGATTAAGTTTTGCAGAAATTGGTGTTGAAATAGAATTTAAAGGTAAAAATGAAAAAGAAATCGGTATTGTTGCAAAATGTCATGGTAGCTATCAACTTCCAGTAGGACAAGAGGTTGTAGTAGTAGATGCAAGATATTTTCGTCCCACAGAGGTTGATTTATTGCTAGGAGACTCAAGTAAGGCACAAAAGATTTTAGGGTGGAAACCAAAGTATGATTTGAAAAGTCTCATAAGAGACATGATGCAAAGCGATATGAAACTTATGCAAAAGGATAAATATTTAAAGGATGCTGGCTATACAGTAATGCGTTATTTTGAATAATGCCAATTTAATGTTAAACTAAACGGTTTTTATTTTTTGTAATAGATTGTGAAATGCAAGATTTAGAATGCAGTTTCCATTTATTATAAGTTGCAAGAAATATGACATAAAGATTCTATAAGTATAGAATATAAATTGGAATAAGAAATTAACAATTTTTGTATTGAAAAATATAAAAATATGATACAATTATCAACTTGATTTTATTGTAAAGGTGTTTTTATGAAACGTACATATCAACCACACAATACTCCAAGAAAGCGAACACATGGCTTTCGCATTAGAATGAAAACAAAAAATGGGCGTAAAGTGATTAATGCAAGAAGAGCAAAAGGTAGAAAACGATTGAGTATTTCATAAATGTTTAGAGTTTAACATGTTATCAAATCATTGTACCTATTCATCTTTTGCAGTTCCATAATAAGCTTACATTAGCCAGAGAGACATGAGCCTAGATTTAAGGATAAAATATATTATATGATTTTATAATGCATATTAAAACTCATCAAGTTTCAAAAGTAACAAATAATTTCACGGAAACAAAATTTCATAAGATCTAGTACTGTAAAATATTATGTTTATGCTAAGTTTAGTTTTTGAAGTTTTTGGCTTATGGTTAAGCAATGTTATTCTTAGTCTAAATAAAAGATTTCAATATAAGAGTGTAATGTGGAGTTATTTATTTAGTTTTACATAAGACTTTCAGTATTTATAGTTTGATTTATAGCCCACCAGTCATTTCCCTAACATACAATATCCTTAAAAAATGCTTAATTTGTCTTGAATAATATTTGTTAAAATAGTATATAATTAGATATTTATTAAGGGAGTCTTAAAATGGCAGTAGATAATCGTAATACTGAAAGCAAATATGATATTTTAGATAAAAAGCAAGTACATACTTCTAGAGAAATAGAGCTTGCCTCGTATCTTGAGGATATGATGACCAATTATGAAGGGCTACTTGATATGAAAGTTTTATTTAGTGCTGACTTGGGTGCTACGCAGATTCCATTGTCTGATATTTTACGCTATGAAAAAGGTTCTATTATCGATTTACAAAAACCAGCTGGAGCAAGTGTGGAAATTTTTGTAAACGATCGTGTTGTAGGAAAGGGAGAGGTAATGGTATATGAAAGAAATCTTGCCATTCGTATCAATGAGATTTTAGATTCTAATGCCATTGTGTATTATATTGCCCGTGAAGTGTCTGACCAAAGTTAGTTGCATGGGATAACTAATATGAAATCTTGTGATATTAGATTCTGCATTCAATCTTATATTTATTGTGTGTTTTTTATTTATATGTTTAATATTCTCCATGCAAATAATTTAATTGTGAGTGTGGATCATGCAACGCAATTCAATTCTCACAATGATATACATAAGACAAATTTAGCTCAAGATACAAAGCGAAATTCTTATGTTGCATCAAATCAAGAATTTGGAACGCAATATGAAATTAATTCATGGCGTTATTTTGCCGTTATAGGCATTATGTTTCTTATTCTTTTAATGTTATATGCTATCAAATTAAAACAAGCAAAAGGTAAGAAAATTTCGACTATTACATTAGAACAAGCAAAGATTCTAGATTCGAAAAATAAAATTATAGTTATTCAATATAATGATATCCAATATATACTCGGTTTGAATCCGAGTGGCATAACGTTTATCGACAAAATCACGTTGTATTCTCAACAGAAAGCATCGAGTCATATGGTAGATATAAATCAAAATACTACATATCAACATGATATTCTTACTACGTCTGTAGCAAGAAATAGCACACACGAAGATTTATCATCGCATGTTATAAGACATAAAGATTCAAGCATAATGCCAACAATGAATCATAATTGTAATGATGATTCACTATCAGTAAGTGATACATGTCGCACTGCAAAATCACAAGATTTTACGGAACTTCTTCATAAAAGATAACAACACATGCAAATAATAGCATATCATTATAAAATCTATAAAGACAGATTTATTCTTTCTTTAAGTTTTTCTTTGTTGCTACACATGTTTGCTTTATTAATATTTTATTTTTTACCGGATGTTGAGAAAAAAACAACGTTACGACCAATTTCACTCGGAGTTTTACAACCGACATCATCACTTACAGAATCTCCTTTGCAGTCATCACAACAAGCCAACATCACGCAGCCGCAATCACATACTAAACAGCAGACATTACTAAAGCAACAAATTGATTCTAAAAAATCAAAATCTATTGCTCCACAAACATCACAGATTGCACCCGCATCAGCAACACAAAATAAACCTAATGTTGATGTAGATTTAAATTCTTTAAATATACCAAAGAATGATGCCAAGTTTGATCCCCTTGCAACTCCTAAGCCAAGTTTGTTGCAAAGCCTAAAAGAACAGGAAAATAATGCAAAACTTGATAAATTACCAAATAAAATACAAGAGGAACTGTACAAGCTCTATGGCACAGAATTGAATCAAATGAATAAAGAGCAAAAAGATTATCTTGCTGAAAGTTATTTTATGAATTATGAGGTTTTTCAACAGACTGCTGATAGAATGGGTTACCCAAAGCTTGCTGCATATTTAAAACAGCAGGGTAGGGGAGTTATTGAATTTACCTTATATCCAGACGGACATATTGATAACGTGAGGATTATTGTTTCAACGCAATATGAGGCACTTGATGACTCTATGAGGCAAGTTGTGGAGTTATCTGCTAAGAACCTTAAAAGACCACCTCAACCAGTAACAGTAAGATTGGGTGGAGATTATAGAATCTATTAACTTTATATGTTTCAGCTTATCACATACAAACTGTATAAAAGATGTTTAATCATTTTTAGGCTTGATTTTTAATCATTTTTAGGCTAAAATTAGAATTTACATACTATCTATTCAAGGATTTTTATGGAGCAAACATTATCAATTATAAAGCCAGATGCAGTAAAAAAAAATGTAATTGGTAAAATTATTTCTCGATTTGAAGAAAATGCGTTGCGTATTGTTGCCTTAAAGAAGGTATTTTTGAGTAAAAATGATGCACAGAAATTTTATGCAATACATAAAGATAGACCGTTTTTTAATGATTTGATATCTTTTATGACGAGTGGTCCAGTCGTTGTTCTTGTGTTAGAAGGAGAAAATGCTGTTGTAAAAAATCGTGATCTTATGGGAGCTACAAACCCTAAAGAAGCTAAAACTGGGACAATTCGTGCTGATTTTGCAGAAAGTATTGAGGCAAATGCAGTGCATGGTAGCGATTCTAAAGAAAACGCTGCAGTAGAAATTGCTTTCTTCTTTTCAAAACGTGAAATTTTTTAAGTTTAGAATATTTACTATCTCAATCTTTTTAATGATTTTTTTGACATAAGCCAAACTTATAGATGAGGTAGCTATGAAAATTGAATTTAAAAAGATTACAAACAAGCCTAAACATATAAATATATGCTACGATTATCGTACAGCATCTTTTTTATCTAACCATGAAATTATTCGATTAAACGGCGAATTAATACGTTTAGATTCTAATCTTGTAAAATTTAATGGTAATATTAGTGGTGAGCTTGAATTAATTTGTGTCAAAACTGGTGGAGAATTTAGAAAAGTGATACATGAAAGTTTGACTTTGTATTTTTCAGATGGAATCTGGGAAATACAAAGTCAAAGAAAAGATTTTGACTTAGATATCATTGAATTCTTTGATGGTTTTATTGCTTTTGACTTAGTTGTAGAAAGTGAAGTTACATCAATCAGATTAGATTATAATATTAAGGAGTAAGTATGGCGGTTCCTAAGAGGAGAGTCAGCAAGACTAGAGCAGCAAAAAGACGCACACACTATAAGGTTGTATTAGCTAAACCTGTTAAAGATAAAGATGGTAGCTGGAAGTTGCCACATCATATTAATAAGTTTACACAAACGTATAAATGACTGTGTTATGTTGAAAATTGCATTAGATGCAATGGGTGCTGATAACGGAATAGAACCTGTTGTAAATGGGTTACTTGCAGCCTTAAAGAATGAGGCTTTTAAGGTTTTTCTGGTCGGTGATGAAAGGTTGTTAAAAGCTTTTTTAGATTCTTGTGTGTTATCAAAAGCAATATTGCAACGTATAGAAATTGTTCATACTAATGATTATATTAAGATGTCAGAACAAGCAAGTAATGCCAATAAACGCACAGATACTTCAATTTATAAGGCTATACAGCTAACTAAAATGGGGGATTCCAATGCATGTGTGAGTGCTGGACATAGTGGTGCAACAATGAGTCTTGCAATTTTACAAATTGGCAGGATATCGGGTGTTTCTCGCCCAGCTATCTGCACTTGTATGCCTACTATTACGCCTAATCCAAGTGTTATTTTAGATGCTGGTGCAAATACTGATTGTAAACCAGAATATCTGACTGATTTTGCTATAATGGGTTATCATTATGCTAAACATGTTTTGGGATATTCATCTCCTCGTGTCGGACTTTTAGCAAATGGTGAGGAAGATTCTAAAGGAAACGAATTAACAAAACAAGCATTCAAGATTCTCAAACAATATGATTTTTTTAAAGGAAATGTAGAAGGCTCTGATATTTTTAATGGTTCGGTAGATGTTATTGTGTGTGATGGTTTTGCTGGAAATCTTGTTCTAAAAGCAAGTGAGGGGGTAGCAAACTCTATTAGCATTATTTTGAAACAAGAAATTGCTAAATCACCACTTAGTGCCATTGGATACTTATTTGCCAAATCAGCATTTAAGTCTTTAAGAACAAAAATTGATTATGCAGAATATGGTGGTGCACCTTTGCTTGGTATAAAAAAACCAGTAATTATTAGTCATGGAAAAAGTAATGCTAGAGCTATGGAATGTGCACTATATCAAGCAATCAAGTCATGTGATTCTGGTATTTGTGAAATTATTAATGATGTATTTGCAGAATCACAAAAAGGGCAAAGATAATTTGGAATCGCATAATACAGGATTTCCAATAATATCAGAAAGTTATAATCAAAATTAAGGTCTTTAAAATTTAATTTTATTACAAGGATTTGAATATGCCATGTTACGCTTCTATTAAGTCCATTGCTTCTTTTGTGCCTGATACTTGTATTCCGAATGAATTTTTTACTCATTTTCTTGAGACAAATGATGAATGGATTACACAAAGGACTGGTATAAAAACGCGTTATTTTGCTAATAAAAGCCAAAAAAGTAGTGATTTGGGAGTAGAAGCAGCAAAAATAGCTATACAAAGAGCCAATATTTCTACGCATGATATTGATTTAGTGTTATGTGCGAGTATTAGCCCAGATTATTTTGGTATGCCATCAACTGCTTGTATTATCGCATCAAAATTAGGAATAGAAAATACTCCTGCATTTGATATTGTAGCAGCTTGCACTGGCTTTATCTATATATTATCTTGTGCAAAAAGCTATATTGAAAGTGGCATGTATGAAAATATCTTAATAATTGGTGCAGAAAAAACAAGTTCTATCCTTGATTTTACAGATAGAAGTACTTGTGTCTTATTTGGTGATGGTGCTGGAGCATGTATTGTAGGTAAAAGTGAAAAAATCGGAATTAAAGATATTCATATTTCATCAAACGGTAATTTTTCACATTTACTTTATACTCCTAAACGTAATAATAGTTTTAGAAAGCATTTAGCTTTTGAGATGATAGAATCTATTGTAGATGATGAAGAGATAGAAAATCAAGCACTAAAAATGAAAGGCAATGAAGTTTTTAAGATTGCAGTTAGAACTATTGCTAAAGATGCAAATGACATTTTAAAAAAAAATAATATTACTGCTACAGATCTTGATTATTTTGTTCCACATCAAGCCAATTTGCGGATTATTCAGTCGGTTGCTGACATGCTTGGATTATCACAAGAGAAAATTATTTTAACTGTGCAACAATACGGTAATACTTCCGCAGCGAGCATTCCTATGGCACTTGATTATGCTTATTCTGAGGGTAAAATTAAGAATCGAAATTTATTATTACTTGATGCTTTTGGTTCTGGTTTTACATGGGGTAGTGCATTAATCTATGCTGATTTCGTCTAATCTAAGTGTGCAAGATAATTAAATTCTTGCTTTTGTTCATTATTTTTTACTGTTATGTATAGCTTATTATTTAGGTTAATAATTCCATAGATTAACTATGTCGCCCCAAATGTGATCAACAATAATCCATTCTTGAGGATAGAATCTTTGCATATCTTGTATTGTTGATGTATAGTTTTTTTGTGATGGAGCAATGATTATTTTTTGTGGATTAGACAATAAAAAAGCTGCCCACCAGCTAAATGTAGAGTTTGCGATAATGGCATGTTTACACGAACGCATAAGTTCCATTTCTTCTATAGCATTATACGTATTATTGTCGATGAAAGAAAAGGGCAGGTTGCTAATTAATGTTTGATCAAGTTTTGATACAAGATGCTGCTTGCACCATTCAATATCATCACTAAAAACAAAAATAGATGGAGATTCTAGATGTGTACTTATATAATGTAATGCAGTATTATAGTAAGTAGTGCCTAGTTTAATAAAATTTGCATTATTCGAATTAAGATAATCACCTCTGCGAATATGTAAGAATACGGGATCTTTCATACGTAATATAGTCTGACGTGTTTTTTGATTCTGCATTGTAAGTGGTTTTAGCAACTGAAAATCTTGTTGTAAAGCAGGAATAATTGATTCGAAATATTTGATTTCTTGAAAATATCCTTGAAAGTACGCATATTGTGGAAATGATGGTTGCTTTTCTCGCATTTTTTCTCTTAATTCTTGACTATCCTGCCATAGAAAATTATTGTACTTTTTGTCAAATATGGCAAATAAAGGTTTACGTAGCAGCTTTGGGGTACTTTTACGTAAAATAGAATAAATTTTATAAGGCAATGTATGTTGGGAGTGTATTTGCTTTATTGCGTGAGAGTCATTTAACAAAGGCAGTGTTGTTTTAAAATTTGTAATTTCAAGATGACGTGTAGTAATTCCATCGCTTTCCTTTCTCTGTTTTTTTTGGTTATATTGTTCTACATCAAAGCATATGGTGTATCCATAAGATTCTAAAGCTTTTCCAAACGCATATATAAACATTTGATTACCAAGTCCACCCCACATTTTGATTATTAGCATACAAAACCTTTGCATTGTTAATATGATTTTTGTATGTATGTATACAAATTTTCAATATCAGCATAACTTGTCAAATCAAGTTGCATGGGAGTTACAGAAATATAGCCTTGCTTAAGTGCCTCAAAATCTGAAATTATAGATATTGATTCGTTTTGTTGGGTAACATAACAATTACTTTCATCGATATATATATTCTCTTTATTATTTCTCTCTTGCCATTGTAGTGGATTTAATCCAATCCAATGAAATCTTTGCTTACGTGGACTTATAAAAGTCGTGGCTATGGGATTAAAGATTCTGTATCCTAATTGTGTTGTTTTAACTCCTTTGCACTGTCGTTTTGTTATTGCAGGAACATTGACGTTTAAAAATTTTCTGTGCCCAATTTTATATGTTCCATTTAAAATATCTTTGGCTAAATGCACAATAAAATCTAAAGACAAGCTAAAATCCCTTTTTAGTGTTTTATCATCTTCACTATATTTATCTTCAATAGCTTGTGAAATCGCAATGCTACTAATATTATTAAGTGTCCCCTCAATTGCACCCGCAACAGTTCCAGAATATGTAGTATCTTCTCCCATATTGGCTCCAATATTAATACCAGAAATCAGTAAATCGGGCTTCTTTTTTGTAAAAAGTTCATGCAATCCTATGTAAACACAATCAGTTGGAGTCCCATCATCAAGTTTATAGAAATCTTTTTCTATTTCGATAAGTTGCAGAGGTTTTGTTACACATAATCCATGTCCACAGGCTGATTTTTCATGAGCTGGAGCAACCACAACAACTCGAGCAATCTCTGATAATGCAATTCGTAATTCAAGTAAACCTTTACTGATATAACCGTCATCATTAGTCAAAAAAATAGTTTGCATTGTATTACCTTAAATTGATTTTTTATAATATTTATTATTATAATTTTATATTTTAGAATTAATTGGTGATAAGATTAAGCTGAGTATATGGTACGCCCAAGAGGATTCGAACCTCTGACCTACGGCTTAGAAGGCCGTTGCTCTATCCAGCTGAGCTATGAGCGCATATCCTGTATCCTGTGGTACGCCCAAAGGGAGTCGAACCCCTAACCCCCAGATCCGAAGTCTGGTGCTCTATCCAATTGAGCTATGGACGCATGTTCTAAGAAAAAGAAGCTTTGCATTATTTCTATTTTATGTTTAAAAGCTCTCAAATGTATGGGGTGGATGATGGGTCTCGAACCCACGACCCTCAGAGCCACAACCTGATGCTCTAACCAACTGAGCTACACCCACCAAAATGAATAATTATAATGGTCGGGGCGAAAGGATTCGAACCTTCGACCCCTTGGTCCCAAACCAAGTACTCTAACCAGACTGAGCTACGCCCCGACGAAATGAAATTTAAGGATTAGCATTCTATCTTAAAAAAAACAATAAGTCAATATATTTGTGGTTATAGATTATTTACCGCATCATTTTTTTTGAAATTTAAGTTAAACTTGAATTTGATTAAAATGTTTTTATTGTTTGCTTAATATGGATATGGCGAATAAACCAAGATATAAGATTATAAATAATAAAAATAAGTTCATTATACATTAGAATGTTGTTATATAATTTTGGTAATAAAAATATGAAAGGTGTAGTTTACCTTTTTGTTAATCAAACTTAGCTAGAATACTTTGAAATTTTAAACTAAGGAGATAATCATGGGAATCTATGATAGAAATTATGCACGAGATGCAGAAGTACAGTACTCATATAGTGATACTGTACTGGTAAATTTTGTTAAAACTACTTATAAATTTTTTGCAGGTAGTTTATTATTAGCATTTATCGGTGTATTGGTAGGCTGGCAAAATCCACAATATGTTATGGAGTATAGAATACCATTATTTATTTTAGAAATTGCCTTAATTTTTGCTTTGGGATTTGTGCAAAATAAACCTGGTATTAATTTAGCTGTGTTTGCATCATTTGCTTTTATTAGCGGTGTAACACTTGTTCCGCTTTTAGCCTTTGTGGCTGTTAGAAATCCTGCTATTATTGCACAAGCATTGGCTATGACTACCATAATTTTTGGCATTATGAGTCTTTATGCACTTAAGACAAAAAGAGATTTGGGCAATATGGGAGTTGCACTATTTTGGTCTGCTGTTGTTATTTGTGTTTTTGCACTCTTAAATGCTTTTGTCTTTAAGAGTCCTACTTTACAATTTGCAATAGCTAGTGTCGTTGTCGTTATATTTAGTCTTTACATTGCTTATGATACTCAAAATATTGTAAGAGGAAGATATGATAATCCAATTATGGCGGCGATTGCACTATATTTAGATGTTCTTAATATTTTTACTGCACTCTTGCAGATTCTAGGCTTGTCAAGCAGAGATTAATTTTTATCACAAAATTCTTACATAATTCGTAAATCTATCAACATTAAGAGAGACTTGTCTCTCTTCAAATTCTTTTTATTTAAGATATGTTATGCCACTAGACACTCATCATTATTCTGTTACTAGATTGTTAGATGTTAATTTTAATCGACTTAAAGAAGGTATACGTGTTATAGAAGATATTTTCCGTTTCATTTATAACGATGAGAATATTGTATATCGACTTAAAGTTATACGACATAAAGTAAAATTTAATTGTATGAATGAAATTATTTGTTCTCGCGATATTATTAATGATATGGCTAAAGAGAGTATAGATTCAGAAATGCAAAGAGATAATATAGAAGCAGTCTTACATGCAAATTTTTATAGAGTTTGTGAAAGTGCGAGAGTATTGGAAGAATGCTTGAAGATTGAGTCTTACAAAAAATATGCTCAGAGTGATGATTTCAAACAAATACGTTATGAAATCTATGACATTCATGCAACAGTGTGCAAAAAAGTTTATAAGTCAATTAAGTGATAGTACTAAACTTAGGTGCTTTATTATTTATCGATATTATTACAGATGTTAAAGGGTTTTCATCTGTTTAGTAAGGTTTATTATTACAGGGAATTAGTTTGCTGAAATTTTAAATTTTATTTTTATTGTGTAATTGTGTATAAATGAATGTACGTTGATGATAGGAAAAAATTTGTGTTCTTAAACCATTTATCGTTTTATGCTCATCTGCTGTATTTGTTCCCTTAAAGAGTAAATAATATCCAGAATCAACAAGCAAATGTTGACTTTTTTGAATTAATGTAGAGCTATTACATACTGCACGTGACGTAATTAAGTCTGCTTTAATATCATGCACATGGTCAGAAAACTTTGGAATAATTTTTACATTATGAATACCCATAGTTAGAATGGCATTTTCTAAAAATGCTATTCTTTTTATGCGTGGCTCAAGTAAATAAAATTGACTTTTAGGATAGCAACACGCCAATATCAATGCGGGGAAACCTGCACCACTACCTATATCAATACATGTTTGAAATGGTAGTAAAAAATTGATCGGCAAGAGACTATCTTCTATTTGTGCTTGAATCGCCTTTCTATCTTTTGCTCCACTAATATTATGTATTTTTCCCCAACGTAACAACAAATTTGTAAACACTTCTAAAGATTTGATGATATTTGGACTTATGTTGATTGGTCGTAAAAAGATATCGTGTTGTGCTATATTCATTTAAGTAAAAAATAGTATCGGATAAATAGTAGAAATAAAAGTCTTTGCATAGCATATCATTAAAAAATTAAATGATATGTACTACCAAAAAGAATCAATTCATTATTTGAATTATTTTGTTTCAGTAGATGTTGTTGCTGAAGTATCAGTTGTTTCAGTTGTAGCTGGGACAACTGATTCTTCTGCTTTTGATGCTTCACTAGTTTCAGTAGATGTTGTTGCTGAAGTATCAGTTGTTTCAGTTGTAGCTGGGACAACTGATTCTGATTCTTCTGCTTTTGATGCTTCATGAGCATGCTGGTGGGTTTCTTTTGATGTAGCTTCTTTTGATGATTCTGCGGACTTTTTATCATCACATCCAATAAATATGCTTGATAAACCTGCAAAAAGTGCCAATGCCAAAATTTTTTTCATACAAAACTCCTTAAGGAAAATAAAATAACATTGTATTATAGCATATTTAAGGAAATTATGATACAGAAAATATATAGATTAAGCTTGAGTTTGGTAAATAATAATCTATATCACAGTATTTCCTACCATACAAGAGATGATTGAATTCAGTGCTTAATTATTGAGGTAGAATCAAATTTTACAAAAATTTTACTTTTTCTTTATATATATTTTATAATCTTATCTTAGACTTCCATAAAGTTTTTGGGAGTGTTTAATATTATGAAAAATATTATAACAAGGTTAGAGATAAAAAAAAGAGATATGTTTTCATTGTTATCTTTTTATTGCCTTAGAATTTCAATATTTAGTACAATGATTATATTTTGTTTGCTTATCGGTTTTATATGTATTAAAGGTATAGCTAATTTAAATTTTAATCTTTTTATGTGGGAATATACTTCACAAAATGTGTCAATGCTCCCGGCTATTATTAATACCATAAATATGATTCTATTTTCATTGATTATTGCTGTGCCGTTGGGAATATTTGGTGCTATTTTTTTAAATGAATATAGCAATAAAAAATCAAAAATTATTGTTATTATTAGTATTGCTGCTGAGACATTGACAGGGATTCCATCTATCGTGTATGGTTTGTTTGGTTATTTGGTTTTTGTGAATTACTTTGGTTTTGGATATAGTTTTTTAGCTGGTAGCTTAACACTTTGTATTATGATACTACCTCTTATTTTGCGTAGTGCACAAGAAGCTTTGCATACTGTGCCATTAAGTCTTAGGGAAGCAAGTTTTGCATTAGGTGCTGGTAAATTGCGAACTATTTTTGCTGTTGTGGTGCCCGTAGCTATTCCCGGAATCTTAGCAGGAGTGATTTTAGCTATTGGTAAAATTGTGGGTGAAAGTGCGGCTTTACTCTATACGTCCGCTAGTGTAGCAAAAGTAGCTGGTATATTTGATTCTGCTCGGACATTAAGTATTCATATGTATGTTATTTCTAGTGAAGGGTTACATATTAATGAGGCATATAGTACTGCTTTTGTTCTGATTATTATTGTCGTAGGTATTAATTTTTGTTCAAATTTTATAGCAAAAAAGATGACAAAAGTATAGAATCTTGCTATTTTAATATTTTATGTATCGAATTATAACTGTTGTCATACGATGTTATTGTTTTATTTCTTTGCAAACATTCTAGACTTCATGGTTTGTGTTAAAAATATAGATTCTTTGGTTTATTTTTAGTTTTTTTGCAAATGTTGTGATAGAAATAGATTGGAATATGTCATAAAAACAGTCAAAATTTTGAAAATGTAAAATAATGCACGTAATCTTTATGGAAATAATAAAAATTAAATTAAAAAGTGAAAAATATATTTTTTATGCTATAATACTTAGTGTAATAAAAAGAATTGCATTAATTTAGTACTTTAAAAGATTGTGGGGTTGTGGGTAATGGTGTTTAGGGAAGCACAAATTTTTACTTCCAAGCTAATTGTTTATTTAGTTGTTATTCATACGTATATTTATGCTGATGATATTTCACCTAATCATGCACAAGATTCGAATCCTTACTATATTGATTATCGTAATTTAGATAGAAAATATTATCCTTATATTAAAACACAGAATAAATATTATGATAAAGACATTATAGAAATTATGCGTAATGCTAATATTAAAGAGCAAAAAAGTGGTTTTTTTGTTGGAATCATGTATGGTGGAAATATAAATTTTAATCCTGCTATCAGGACTTCTACTATAACAATTGCTAATACATTGTTTAATCCATTATTATTTGGGCTTCGTGTTGGATACCAAGATTATAATAATGCAATTTTATATCCTAGCTATTTCGGTTATCAGGTCTACATTGATATCATGGCGAGCTTTGGAGCTAATGGTGCAATTGTAAGTGGAATTAATATGGATTTTCTTTATGATTTTTTTGAAAAAAAGCATGTCAGCATAGGACTTAGTATTGGATTAGGTTTTGGCAGTGCTAGATTTGCAGGATTGAGGTTTGATAATTTTAATCATGAGTTTGCATATAAAATCAATTTTGGATTCAATGTTTTCCTTTTTCACAATCATAAAATAAATTTGATTATAAATGCCTCACAAGGCGTACAAACTGGGCTTATAGGAGTAATTCCTATGATTGGATATGATTATGTTTTTTAAGAATTTTTTTATTGGAATATTTCTGATTTTTTCATTGAACTTTTGCTATAGTGCTACTAATGAGAAAAATATTATAAATCAAGAATCAACAAATGAGTCATCATTGCCTCAAAAAAAAAAAAATAAACATAATACAAGCATATCAAATGATGATACATTACAGCAATCTGACAATCAACAATTTAGCGGAGATATAAAACAATACGACAATGGCAAGCAGCCTTTGACAGACGATGAGGCTACCAAATTTATGAAATCATTGCAAACCAATATACAACGCCAACAAAATGTTTATAGAGATATGGACTATGTATATGAAAGAGAGCAAAAGCATACTGTACAACAAGAAAAACTTTCTAGAGAATCTCTACAAGAAGGCATTCATGATGTAAGGAATGTTAGTGAAAAAGAAGAGGCGGTAGATAAAGTCAAACATACAGAATATAAATCACATTTGTTTTTGGGTTTACATATTGGTACTACTTTTACTGCAGTGTCAAATAATGTTAAGGTTCTCCCGACATTGAATTTAAAAATGGGGTTTCAAAATTTCTTAGGTATTGCAAGTAAACATATTGGGTTAAAGATTTATGCGGATTCTGTAATTGCAAGTAATATTTTTGAATCTCTTAATGTTAATTCACTCATTGATTTCGTTGACACTACTTTTACTGCAACCAATATTAATGCAGAAGTTATTTTTGAAATGCCAATTTCTCGACATCTACGTATTGGAATGGGTGGAGGGTTTGGAATTGGGTATATGACTTATCATGATATATATTGGGATAGACTTAATGGCTTTGCTTCCAATCTCCAACTTCTAGCGTATATATCTTGGAAAGAAAAACATAGCTTTGAAATTGGATATAAAACTTTCTTTTATCATTATGGTAGCTATGTTACACGTACATTGAATGTGGTAAATACTCCCCATAGTATTCTTTCTAGTGATTTTGCAAGACCCATGAGTTTAAGCATAGGATGGACTTATGTTTTTTAAGGTTTTTATATTATATATTTTAACTTCACTATCCGTATTGTTGAAAAGAAAAATTGGATACAAAGTCATGTTAATGTGTTGCATTATTGTGAATCATATTGTTATATATGCAGAAGTACGAGGATATAGATATGGCTGGGAATCTCAAGATTCTATGAGTACAATAGATTCAAGCTTACCAATGTCAAAACGTTATGTACCAAGTGAACAACCACGTTCCCATATTACAAGACAATCTGACAAACATGATCCTCTCATTGATACAAAAATGAAAGATGTAACATTAGAGGAAAAATCTATTCATACTATTGAAAAACATGATGAGCAAGAGCGAATTTCTGACATTGATTCAAGGATACATGAGTTAGAAAAAGAATCATACATGTTAGAATCACAATTATTCTATAAAGAAAAGGATAAAAAGGATTGGTCTTTTAATCCTAATCGAAGTGGATATTATATTGGTCTTGGCTTTATAATGGATTTTGCTAGCCCAACCAATGCATCTCTTGGTATTAGTGTTCATCATATTAATTATGCGGCTCTGTTTAAGGTAGGATATTTGCGTTATTATTATAATAATTTTGGTTTAAAAGGAGAGGTTTTTGCAACAATTGGTAATGGTATAACAAATAATGGACCACTAGTGCAACAATATGGAGTTCGATTTTCAATACTGCAAGATATTTCAGTATTTCATCCACAAAATTATTTTGGCTTAATAGTGGGAGTGGGGTTTGGTGGATACAGAATGGGCGATATTGCTTGGCAATTGGGTTTGCAGGCACATTTTGGTGTAAGTTGGAGTTTTACAAAACATCATCGTGTTGAAATTGAAAGGATATTTTTGACTCCCGTTGATTCTGTTAATTATCAAGCTACTTATGCTATAAGTTATTCGTGGATTTTTTAGAAAATGTAATATTGGAGAACGTGATGCTAAAATATTTGTATTTTATTATGGGATTTATGTTATATACTTGTGCTATTGCCCAAACACAATCTGAAATATTGCAGCAAAATTCTTTAGCATCGGATTATTCTATAGCTGTCAACAATTCTACGAATTTTAAAGAAAATCCCTTTGCTAAGATTCACACAGATCAGAAACCTATAAAGATAAAGAATAAACCATCTGTTGATGATATAACGAATTTTTCAGTAGATACTGAAACAAATAAAAATAGGGAGTTACAGACAGCTGATTATGAAGAAAAACTTAAATATCTTCAAGCGTTACGTTACGAAGTGTTTAGTTTGAAGCAGCAATTAGGTAAAGATATTGCTGAAAGTATTCCTTATGATGATTATTTGTATAAGAAAACGAGTGCAAAAAAATTTAATGCATTAGCACAAAGCTATAATGATGCGTCCAAAAAGAGTGGATTATTTGCTGGATTAGGTATTGGAGTTGTTGATATTTATACGAGCGGAAATGTTGATAATGAGCTTGTGATTACACGAATCACGCCGATTATTTACAATTTAAATGGTGGTTATCAAAAGTTTTTTAATCATTATATGGGAGTAAGATTATATGGTGGAATTTCTACCTCACTTTTTTCAGATGTACAACGGTACAATATTAATAATGGTGAATATCAAATGGTCCCAAATCCCTATAATGCAGGAGGAAATCTCCAAAGTTTTTACGCACTTGGTACTATAAGTGCTGATTTTCTTTTCGAGTTTCCATTAACCAACACGTTCCGACATTATATCGGTGGTTTTGCCGGCATTAATATCGGCTTTATGTATTATCGTCCTTATGCTACACATCCACAAAAGGGAAGCTATTATCCTGCTAGTTATATATGGAATTATAATTTACAAGTCGATTATTCTTTCAATTTAGGTATGAATTTTACTGTTTTTGATATTCATCGCATAGAATTTCATTTAAGCATACCTTTTTCATACCTTTCATTACCAGGTTTAGCAGAAAGTGCAAATATCATGGAAACTGTGCCAGCACAATTTTGGAGAAGTGCTATATTCTCGCTTAATTATAAAATGATTATACATTTTAAGAAAAAATGATTAATATTTTTATTGATTTTATATTGACAATCAACTACCAAAAAATGTTTATTCCTGATTTTATGATATATTTTGTGCTATAAATTCAGAAAAACTTGCTAGAATCGTTTTACACGCTTATATGTAATTTTGTCTAAAGTAGAGGACATATAATGTTTGAAAGAATTAATCAAATTATTAAAAATATAGAAAACATTCAAGATGAAATTATTATTACGCTTAATATGGCAAAGATTACTCTTGAAGAATATATTATGATTAAAAGAGGAAGTGCAGATATGCCAGAGCATCTTAACATGAGTTTATTTATGACTATTGATGAACAGGTGATGGCTCTCAAAAAAGAAATTGATACGCTTAATAAGCTTAAAAGAGAGTGGTTTGTATTCTAATTGTTTAAATCTAATTTTTAAATTTTGTATTGTATTGTTTTGAATCCATTTCATAGAATGTAATGTCGATAGTAAGATTCAATATATGAGAAAATAAGACTTAAAGGTAGTAAAATAATTAAATATGCTATTATAAGCATAATTAATGCTTCATTTGTTTGACTATAAATGCCTATAATATTTTTAGTAACAGACATGAGATCTTCAAGTGCTATGACCCCTACAATTGAAGTTTCTTTAATCAAAAATAATACATTGGCACAAATAGATGGAATTGCTAGAGTAATGCTTTGTGGTAGAACGATGAATCGCAAGATTTGCATTTTATTGAGTCCTAATGAAAGAGCAGATTCTATTTGTGAATATTTTACAGATTGTAAACCAAGTCGAAAAGATTCTGCCATATAACCACCACCAAGGAATACTATTCCAATTACAGCACACCAAAAGTTAGGAATTTGTATCCAATATGCTAGACCAAAATAAAGAAAAAAAAGTTGGATGATTAAGGGAGTATTGCGAGAAATTTCAACATACACACGTGATAGCATAATAATATATGGAATCTTATAATACATTATAAGTGCAATCAAAAAGCCAAGTAAGATTGCACCTGCTATTCCATAAAATGATATTTTTAGTGTTAATAAAAAGGCTTTTTGAAATATGGGAAGCATCGTGAGAATAAAATTTTTATCCAAAATAATATCTGACATACACATCCTTATCGATTCAAAATAGTTAATAGCTTTGGTAAGCTTAATTATACATTATAAACCAGTAATTTTGGTTATAGTAAAATATTCATAATTATTATATTGTTTTGTATGCTGATAACTTCATAAAAATATAAAAATTCTTTGGATAATAATATAAATAAGGTTTTGAATTTTTTAGTTAAACTATGTTATAATCGCAGAAAAAGCAAGGAAATAAATGAGAATCATTGGTGCAAGTTTTTTGATATTATGTAATGCGGAATTTGATATATTGCAAGACGGTGGCATTGTTATAGACAACGGCACTATTGTAGAGGTCGGATGTTTTGAAGATTTAAGAATAAGATATGGTCATTCAGATTTTATTTTTTATAAAAATCATGTTATTTTACCAGCTTTTATAAACGCCCATATACATTTTGAGTTTAGCAAAAATGATATGAATTTTGAATACGGTAATTTTGGAAAATGGCTTGATAGTGTTATTGCTAATCGTGGAGTAGTTTTAGATAATAATATAGAATCTATGCGGGAAGCTATTCGTATCCAAAAAAAAAGTGGTGTAGGCAGTGTTTGTGCGATTAGTAGCTATGATTTAGATTTAGATGTATTATTGCAATCCCAATTAAAAGTGATTTACTGCCATGAAGTTTTAGGAATATCAGAAAAAAAGTTTGAAGAACAAGCTATCATGCTTTCAACACGATTAGAAAAGACACTTAAATTAAAAAATCCATTATTTTTTCCCGCATTAGCTATTCATTCACCGTATTCAGTGAATCCAAAAATTGCTCAATATACAATAGAGTTAGCATTAAAGTACAATCTGTTGGTTTCAACACATTTATTAGAATCGCAGGAAGAATTTGATTGGTTTACACAACAAAGTGGTTATTTTAAACAATTTTATAAAAAATATTTTGAAATTGAGAATCCAAAGCCACAATTTGATATTTCTGATTTTGTATCTCTTTTTAATGATGTTCATGGATTATTCGTCCATTGTTTATATGCAGATGCAGCAATGAAACAAAAAATCATGAAGCACGGATATATTATCTCTTGCCCTCGCTCCAATCTCTTATTAAATGGAAAAATGGGTGATAATTTTATTATTGCAACAGATGGTAAAAGCTCCAATATCGACGTTAATTTATTAGAAGAACTTCGTTATGCCCTTTTTGTTAATTTAGCAATGCATTCACATAGAGATATAGAAACAAATGCTAGAAGGTTACTCAAAGCCATAACTTGCAATCCTGCTAAAGCACTTCGACTTAATAATGGTGTATTGGAATCTGGAAAAAGTGCTGATATTGTGGTATTTAAATTTAAAAATCCAACTGCTAATAATTTTATTACAAATTTTATTCTCAATACTAAACAAGCATCAAGACTTTTAGTAAATGGCAATGATGTACTGTAATGTTAAAATTTGCATTATGATTAATATAATTTTTAAACTAGAGTGCTGAGTGAGATTCCATACTTTTATATGGAATCATTGGAGTATATGAAATTTACTATTTTTTATGAATTTCATTTATATAAAATCTAATTGAATTAACACCTTCTTTTTTAGCCCATTCATATGCTTTTGAAACAAAAATCCAGTTAATATGTGTAAAGAATTTATCCAAATATGCTGGGCGTGCATTTTTATGATCAATATAATAGGCATGTTCCCATACATCAACAACCAAAAGAGGAATTTTATCTTCTGTTATTGGGGTGGCTGCATTACTTGTCTGCACAATTTCAAGTTTAGAATCTTTAGGATTATATACAAGCCAACACCATCCTGCACCAAAAAGCGTAGTAGAAGCTTGGATATATTTTTCTTTAAAACCATCAAGTGAACCGAATACGGCATTAATAGCATCTTTTAATTCATTGCTTATCTGCGTTGATTGTGGTGCAATGCAATCCCAATAAAAGTCATGATTATATACTTGGGCAGCGTTATTAAAGATACCGCCACTTGATTTTTTGATAATATCATACAATTCAGCATTTTCAAACTCTGTCCCTTTGATAAGATTGTTGAGGTTAGTTATGTAGGTTTGATGATGTTTGCCATAATGATACTCAAAGGTTGTGGGACTTAAAAAATCAACCATAGAATCTGGGCTATAAGGTAATTTTCTTAATTCAAACATATTATCTCCTTGAAAAATAAAATAAATTTAGAAATACATTATAATCTTTTTTTTTTAACTTCACTATCACAGAAGTTTTATTTTTAAACAAAATTAAACCTTGACTATACAGTATTATAAAAGTGTTTTGGTAAAGATTTTACAATATTTGTATGCAATATATGAGAACAAACTATACAAATATTTTATGTGATAATTTTTGATATTTCCCCCTTACAAAAATATAGTCATTTAAATACAGTTATTTGTAGAAGCAGTATGACACAGTTATCATATAAATTTCCTTTTTTATTTCTCATGAAAATATTCATATTTATAGAAATAGTTAGTATTGATTTTATAAAATAGAGCATCTAAAAATCATGTTTTTATAGATTATGAATAACCACTAAATACTTTGCTATAGCAAAGATATTTGGAATTGTTTTGCAAAGAGGATTAGTTGGCATATTGTAACAACGCTATGTAATAGCAATATTTATGCAATGTGCTGTTGATTTATGCAAGTGCAAATTGCAACAAGTCCACTTCTTATATGCGTTGAATAAATATTGCATGATTATATGATTGGGCTATGAGATAAGATTTTGCGATGTTTTTATGTTTTCAATGAATCAAAGTATCATGGTTATAATAATAATGGCATAAATTAGGAAATATTTTGCTATTCTTATTAGGAATTCAATTAATATAATTCTTACGGTTAAATATGTAGAATCTTCTAGAACCTATAATTATTTTGTCTCCGATAATATCAATACAATAAGACTTGAAGTTTTTGTTTGATTGTTGTATTATTCCAAAATATCAATCTTAAATATTTTGGAATATGACATGTTGTTTGAATCTTTTTTTTATGCAATTTTGCATAATGCCTTTCTGCAGAATGCTATTATTAGTATTTTATTAATGAGTGTTATTGCGGGAATTATTGGCTCCCTACTTGTATCAAACAATATTGTTTTTATTGGCGGTGGTATAGCCCATTGTGCTTATGGTGGAATTGGTGTTGCTATTTTTTATGGTTTTTCGGTATTGCTTGGGGCAAGTTTGAGTGCTATTTTTGTGGCGTTCTGTTTTGCTCTTATCAGAAACAAAATTGAGAATAGCATAGACACATTTAGTGCTATTTTATGGGCTTTGGGAATGTCTATTGGTGTCTTATTTTTCAATCTTTCATCTCATGTTAATACTGATGTTGAATCGTATTTGTTTGGTTCTATTCTTAGTGTAGATAGCGATTTAATACACATAACATTGGGATTTGACAGTATTTTAGTATTGTTTATTATTTTGTATTATCGCGAAATACTCAATATAAGCTATGATTCTGAATTTTGCCAACTTAAACAAATGAAAGTAAATATATTCACTAACACCATTTTTTGTTTTATTGCTATAGGTATTATTTTGAGTATGCAGCTTTCAGGATTAATCCTTGTTCTTGCAATGCTTTCAATCCCGGCCTATATAGGCAATATTATAACAAAAACGTTGAAAACACAAATGATTATTTCAGCATTATTATCAATAATAATTATGTTTACTGGATTGTTTTTTGCTTATCAATATAATATTCCGCCTGGTGCTTGTATGACTCTTGTTGGAGTATGTAGTGTGATACTTACTCATATTGTACAATGGATTTTTAAGAAAGGATAAATATGGATTCCCAAATCACTTATAGACAAGAATCGCAAGATAAAAATGAACAGGAAGAAACCATCTCGCATCGGCTACAAGTGCTTGAATACGAATTGCAAGCACAGCAAAGGATAACAAAAAATGTTATGAAGTTTTCTATTATTATTGGCATTGCAAGTTTTTTATTGGTTGCTTTTAACTTTAGTGTATTACTGACAATTGCTGGAGGTGTAGCGGGAAGTGAAAAAAAGATTCATACGTTACAAAATCAATATGAGATATTTCAAGAATTTTTACATACACAAAAACCACTAACTAGGCAATAACTATAGTCCATGAGAATATTATGAACCAATAATCGCTTGCAGAAGTGTAGCTTTATCAAAAAATTTTAGAAAAACCTTGTTGATACTTGATTTTTCATGAATTTTAAGTTATAGTTAAGGTTTGAAAATTAATGGAAATATCTTAAAAACTATATCCCACTATATCTAATGTTACTGTAAGAAATGTGAGCATAAATATGGAACAATTAAAAGAAAAAATAAAAAATTTTAGTGAATTAGTAATGTTTGAACACACTATTTTTAGTGCGAGTTTTATTTTTATTGCTATGGTTGTTTCATCAAATGAAGTACATCGTCATGCGTTTTTTGGGATGAAAACACTTATTTTATGTACCTTAGCTTTAATTACTGCAAGAAATTTTGCTATGAGTTTTAATCGTCTCTGTGATAGAGATATTGATTCTAGTAATGAAAGAACCAAAAAACGTCCAAGTGTTGATGGCAGGATTAGTATAGGTGGAATGATTATATTTTGTGTTGCCAATGCTTGTGTTTTTATAGTTGTAAGTTATTGTATTAATCATCTTGCATTTAAGCTTTCAATTCCTTTTTTAATTATTTTAGGATTATATAGTTTTATGAAGAGAATTTCATATTTGGCCCATTTAGTATTGGGATTATCACTTGGTCTAGCACCGATTGCAGGTGATATAGCAGTTAGCGGAGAAGTGCATTTATGGACGATATTTCTTAGTCTTGGTGTATTATTTTGGGTAGCTGGCTTTGATATCTTGTATTCCTTACAAGATATCAAACACGATTTACAAAACAATCTTTATTCAATACCTGCTCATTTTGGTGCTGAAAACTCATTGCAAATTGCCCGCATTTTTCATATTATCGCAGTGTTTTTTTGGGCTTTATTTTTGCAATATAGCACAACACATCAAATAGCTATTATAGGACTTATAATTTCTGCAATCATGTTAATTTATGAACATAGAATCGTAAGACGTGATTTTAAAAATATTCCGAAAGCTTTTTTTGCAACAAATGGATATTTAGGGTTTGTTTTTTTATTTTTTATAATAGTAGATAGTGTAGTAAGGTTCTGAAATGGAATTTGAAACGCGTTTGGTTGATTCTCGATTACATATTGAATTTGAAATCATAGATGAAGTCTTGAATTCTAAGGCAATAGAAGAATATAATCTAATTACGCAGTTACACAATAACTCCATAGATAGATGGTTGCATTCCTTACAAGTTAAGAGTATGAACTGTAAATGTGGAGGGAGTACACTTGTGTTGGGTGAAATGCTTATACATATTTATAAAAAACTGGAATACATTGAAAATCTTATAGTAGGATCTGAAATGCAATATATTCCGCTTAAAAATATAGCACACACACAAAAATTGGGACATGGTATTATCGTATTAGATTCTACAAATTTAGAAATAGGACAAAATTATTATGCGAGATTTTTGTTGCCTGCTTTTCCCGCACGTTGTATACCTATATTTGCAATAGCAAAGGATATAAATGTATTGCAAATTAACAGAATTGCTGAACGTGATTTGAGGGATTATGATAGTTATATTGTAAGTGTAGAAAGAGAAATTTTAAGAGCTCGTAGGACACAGAATCTTTAATCACAATCAAAGGAAATCTATGAATGCGAATATGCTCAATATCTTAAATAATATTAGCTACGAAATGATGAGTGTTATTGTCGCTGGATTATTCATTCTCATGGTTGTTATTATTTTATTATATATAACAATGAAAGAAAAGGAAAGTGCAAAGAAATTATTACAATTAGAACGTTCTATAGAAGATATTAATAAAGAAATTTATAAGATTCAAAAATGGATTGTGGAGTCTGATAAAAAAATCCAAAATAATGAAGTTAACACAGAAACTATGGATGTTTTAAGTAATATAAAAGCCGATGTAATCTCATTACAACATGGTTTGCAAAGTGATAGGGATTATTTTGAAGATAAGATTTTAGTTTTAGAGGAGAGATTGCGTAGTTTGGGACATTTTAATACTCCATCACAACAAAGAAATGAAAAACAAATTCTTAATTTATTTAAAAATGGCTATACTATTGATGCAATTTCTAAAGAGCTTAGAATCACAAAAAGTGAAGTGGAGTTTGTATTAAAGCTTTCAGAGTTGCACAATGGAGATAGACTATGAGCTATATCCCTATAGAAAAGCCAATGAATAATAAATTGCTTGGTATGTCCGTTATACTTTTTGCTTGTGTGATTGTTGTTTCAAATTATCTTGTCAGTTTTAGAGTAGCTGATACACACATTACCTATGGTTCTCTTACTTATCCCTTTTCATTTTTGATTATGGACATTCTAAGTGAAAAATTTAATCGTTATGATGTTATGAGGGCATTAAGGATTGGTTTGTTGTTGGCTTTTATACCGTCATTATATATTGCCGAATCGCCATCTATTGCTATTGCGAGTATAAGTGCATTTTTAGTATCACAATTTTTAGATGTTGTAGTTTTTTATCATTTAAAACAAAGGTTTCCTACATTATGGTGGTTGCGTAATGGTGTGAGTGCGGGTATTGCACAGTGTGTTGATACTTTCATTTTCTTTCATATAGCATTCTTGTTTACATTACCATATTATGACGTATTTATGCTATTTCTTTTTGATTATGGTATTAAATTGTTGGTTAATATTCTTGTTGATATGCCTATTTTTTATTTCATTGCCATTAAAACATGCAAAAAAATCCAAATATTTAAAAAGCATAAGAGATAAAATATGGAATATTTTGATTTTTTATCCGATTTACATCCTTGCTCATATTTTGAAAATAAAGAAAGTCAGTTTCGATACTTAGGCATAAAAGATTGTACGCCATATTTTTATCGGGGTTTATTAGAAAGGGGATATCGACGTTTTGGAGAATATTATTTTGTTCCACAATGTCCATCATGTAAAGAATGTATTACAATTAGGCAGCTTGTGCAAGAGTTTGAAATAAGTGCTAATATGAAAAAGATTTTAAAAAAAAATATTGATACATTGATTCAAATACGTCGCCCACTTACCAATGATGCACGAGTGTGTCTCTATGTGAAATATCATACTAAAATGACACATAAGAAAGGTTGGAGTATGAATCACATTGATATGGCAAGATATACAAATTCATTTGTCGCTGGAAGTGAATTTTTTGGATATGAAATGTGTTTTTATAGGGACGGTCGTTTGATTGGTGTAAGTTATTTTGATATTGTTGAAGATTCAATGAGTGCAAACTATTTTTTCTATGATCATGACTATGAAAAATTAAGTTTAGGAACATTAAATATTGTGCTTTTACTGAATCTTGCAAAAAAATTGAATCTGCGATATTTCTATCCGGGTTTTTGGATAAAAGAACATAAATCTATGGGATATAAACAGAGATTTCGACCTTTTGAGGCATTAATTAATGAAGCAGACTTTTTCGATAGAACATATTGGAAAAGATATGATTAAGATATAGATGCTAAGCATGTATTGTAGCTGTTTTAAGCATAACGTTGAGAATCTATTTTTGATAATATTTAAATTAGTAACTTTTGTATTTAAGATTAAAAAGTTGTATTTACTAATTCAAATACATTAGCATAGAATCAAATAATAGTTTTTATATGGTAGATAAAAATAATAGAATCAAAAGAATTTACGATTTTTTCAATATTATAAAGCACAAAGTTGCAATACATTAGGCTTCATTCATGCCGCTTAAAAATTCTTCATTATTTTTTGTAGTTGTGATTTTTGAATAAAGAAAATTAAGTGCTTCTATGTCATCCATTTGACTAATAACATTACGTAACATCCATATTTTTTTTAATTTTTCTTCACCAAGCAGTAAGTTATCTTTACGTGTGCCAGATTTAAGAATATCAAATGCAGGATAGATACGACGATTAGCAATATTACGTGCTAACACAATTTCAGCATTTCCAGTACCTTTGAATTCTTCAAAAATAACTTCATCCATACGTGATCCTGTTTCAATTAACGCGGTTGCAATGATAGTAAGACTGCCACCATGTTCAATATTCCTTGCTGCACCAAAGAATCTTTTTGGTTTATGTAATGCATTTGCATCAACACCACCACTTAACACTTTACCGCTTGATGGAGTTGTTGCATTGTAAGCACGGGCAAGACGTGTAATAGAATCAAGCAAGATAACAACATCTTTTCCGACTTCAATACGTCGCTTTGCTCGTTCTAAAACAAGTTCTGCAACACGGATATGGTTTGTTGATGGTAAATCAAATGTACTTGAAAATACCTGCCCCTTTACACTCCTTTCCATATCTGTTACTTCTTCTGGTCTTTCATCAATGAGCAACACCATCAGTTCTACTTCTGGGTGATTTAAACTTATACCGTGTGCTAATTCTTTCATCAATTCAGTTTTACCGGTTCTTGGTGGTGCAACAATAAGTGCCCTTTGTCCTTTTCCTATTGGACTGAATAAATCAAGCATTCTTCCAGTAATCTTTTGTTGATTGTATTCAAGCTGTAATTGTTCTATCGGAAAAAGTGGGGTAAGATTCTCAAATAGTGGTCGATTTTTGATTTCTTCTAGACTCAAATAATTGACTGCTTCAATTTTTAAAAGTGCATAATATCGTTCTTGGTCTTTTGGCGGTCTTACTTGCCCTGTGATAATATCACCATTACGTAGGGCGAATCTCTGAATTTGACTTTGAGAAACATAGGTGTCATGTTGTGTATCAGAAAAATTTTCATCAATAGAGCGTAAAAAACCATATCCTTCATTGGCAATTTCTAATATCCCAGAAATAAGAATAAATCCACCTTGACTCACTTGGTTTTTAAGTATTTCGAAAATTAGTTCTTGACGTAGAAATTCTTGGGGATTTAAAATTCCAAGTTTTTTTGCAATTGCAATAAGTGTTTCGAGAGGTGTTGCACGTAATTCTTCTATTTTGAATCCATTAACAGGAGTATGAGTTCGGTTTATCGAGTTTTTGTTTGCTTTATCCTTTTTATCTTCAGTTTCTATTTTTTGTTCTTTATCGCCTTGTGTTCCTTTTGGAATTTTATGATACGTTTTTTTTGTTTTTGTTGCTATTTCCTCTTTGCTATAATGTTCATTTGACATTACAAACCTCCAAAAAAACCATATTTTTGTTTATTTTGCATTTAGGATTCCTTATAAATCACGGATTTCTTAAAACTATTGAAATTTCAATAGTTATCTGTAGTATATAGAAGTTTTCTGTATCATGACAAAAAATAATTAAAAAATATTTTCGTTTTATTTCACCATATATTATATTATCTAATGCTAGCAACAAGATTAGCGAATATATTTGGATTCTTATATGCTATGTCTGCCAAAATTTTTCTATCTAATATTATGTTAGCTTGTTTTAACCCATACATGAACTTAGAATAACTTATTCCATGTGCTCTACATGCTGCATTAATTCGGACAATCCATAGTTTGCGAAATTCTCTTTTTTTCTGCTTTCTATCACGAAAAGCATAATACATGCTTCTCTCTAATTGTTCTTTTGCTTTTCTAAAATGTCTATGTCTTCCACCATAGAATCCTCTTGCAAGCTTTAAAATTCTTTTATGTCGTCTTCGTCTAACAATACCTGTTTTAACTCTCATATTTTTCTCCTAAATTGTAACTTTACCTTTTTAAAGGTGTAAAACTATAATGTTTAACTTTCCCCTTATTATCTAAATTAGATGTATTGAGGGGTACAAAACCTATTTAGAATCAACCTATACATAATAAACTTTTGATAGAGTTCAGATTCGTATCATCAATATAATGCGGTGCATTTAATCTTGCCTTTCGTTTTGGAGATTTTTTAGTCAAAATATGATTTTTGAAAGCTGCTGCCCGTTTAATCATATTCTTTTTAATTCTAAAACGCTTTGCCGCACCACGGTTTGTCTTCATTTTTGGCATCAATCCTCCTTTCTTTAAGAATAAAATAAGCCGTAATTGTAGCATAAAAATCATGATTTTGGTTTATTATTTGGAATCATTAAAACACTTGCGTATTTTCCTTCAATTTTTGCTTCTTTATCAATGTGTGCTATATCTTCTACCATTGCACAAACTCGTTTTAACATATCAAATCCCCCAGCTGGATTTTGCAATTCTCTTCCTCTTAAATATACACGAAACTTGACATGTTTGCCATCTATGAAAAATTCTCTGGCATGTTTGACTTTATAATTAATATCATTTTGAGCAATTTGTGTAGAAAGTTTGATTTCTTTTATTTCAATTTGCTTTTGCTTTTTTTTGGCTTCTTTTTGTTTTTTTTCTAATTGATAGCGATATTTTCCATATTCAACAATTTTACAAACTGGAGGTTTTGCGTTAGGTGAAATACAAACCAAATCAAGTCCAACATTATTTGCAAGCAGTTGTGCATCTTTTGAAGTCATAATACCTAATTGTTCACCATCTGCACTAATACATCTTACTGTATCAAATCGAATTTGTTCATTAATCAACGTTTCTTCTTTACTCAAAAAATTACCTCTCTATTTAAGATTGAAACTTCTTTTAAAAAATCTTGTATGCTTATATCATACTGTAAACTTTCTTTAGAATCTGTCTTTTTTCGCCTATCTCTTACAGCGACGGATCGATTCTCTAATTCCTTATTTCCTATGATGGCTATTATTGGAACTTTTTGTTTTTCTGCTATTCGTATTTTTTTATTCAATGATTCATTTTTAGTATTAATCTCTGTGTAGATTCCAATTTCACGTAAATTTCTTTGTAATTCATGTGCTAAAGAAATATGCTTTTCTTCAATAGGGATAATAACTATTTGTGTTGGAGCAATAAAAAATGGAAATTCTCCGCCAAAATGTTCAGTCAAAATAGCTATAAATCGCTCAAAACTCCCCAAAATAGCACGATGAATCATGACGGGCTGTTTATGCTCATTATTTTCATCAATATAATGTAATCCAAATCTTTCAGGCAGATTCATATCTATTTGTATAGTCCCACACTGCCATTTTCTACCTATGGCATCAGTAATTTTAATATCGATCTTTGGACCATAGAATGCACCACCACCTTCATCAATATCAAAAGAAATATTATTACTTTTTAGAGCATTTATTAATGCTTGTGTAGCATTCTCCCATATATCGTCTTCTCCAATAGATTGCTCTGGTCTTGTAGATAATTCCATACTATATGGAAAATCAAAAGCTTTCATAATTTTATGTGTAAAATTGAGAATCTTATTAACTTCATCTTCAATTTGATCCAATCTACAAAAAATGTGAGCATCATCTTGTGTAAACTCTCTTACACGCAATAGTCCATGTAAAACACCACTTTTTTCATGTCGATGAACAATGCCATATTCATAGAATCTAAGCGGTAATTCTCGATAACTACGGATATTGCTTTGATAAACCTTAATATGTCCAATACAATTCATTGGTTTAATACCATATTCTATATCATCAATGGTTGTAAAATACATATTTTCTTTGTAATTGCTATAATGTCCGCTAATTTTCCATACGTCACTTTTTAGGATTTCTGGACCTTTAACCGGCTCATATTCATTAACAATAAGTGCACGTGTCAGGAGATCTTCTAGCTTTCTACGCAATCTTGCACCTTTTGGTAGCCAAATGGGTAAACCAGCCCCAATATCTTCATCAAAGGTAAAAAGCTCCATTTCCATACCAATTTTTCTATGATCTCGTTTTTTTGCTTCTTCTAGTTTATAAAGATAGTCTTTAAGGTTTTCTTTTTGTGCAAATGCTATACCGTAGATGCGTGTCAAAACCTCATTATTTTCATTTCCACCTAAATACGCACCAGCTATTTTAGTAAGTTTAAAAGCTTGTAATAATTTTAGATGTGGTAAATGTGGACCACGACACAAGTCTTCAAAACTACCTTGTTGATAGATGCTTACAGTATCATCTGTAATTTTGCTCATAACGGCTTGTTTTAGTTCGTCATTGCAGAATCTTGCTTGTGCCTCTTCTTTTGTAAGATGGATTTTTGTAAGCTTTTCACCTTTTTTGGCAATTTCTTTCATTTTATTTTCAATTTTTGGCAAATCTTCTACACTAATTTTAGAATCTACCTTAAAATCATAATAAAAACCTTCATTAACAACAGGACCCACAAAGAACTTTGCTTCAGGATATAGTGTTTTAATAGCCTCGGCAAGTAAATGTGCACAAGTGTGTCGAATGATTTCATGAGCTTTTTCTGTGTCATCGAAATAAATAGGTTCAAGATATGTTGTGTCAAGATTGTGTTCTCGTACAGTTTGGGTGTCAAGAATTGTATTGTTGTATATATAACCAATGACCTCTGGCAAAATTTATGTTCCTTTTACAATTTAGGTTTGTAAGTCATAAAGTATTTTACTTAATTTAACTTATCATTGTATAACTCAACGAATTATACAAACCATAGCTGAATCTACGCTTAAAATTCCCATAATCTACTATAATGTTAGAATTTTATAACATTAAATAAGCAATAATATGGTAATTCAAAAATTATTATGTGAATCAAAATAAGCATAATATCCTACAAAGTTACACAGAAAATATATAAACTACAAAAAGCAATCTAACGATATTGCAATAAGATAAAGATGATAATGACAAGATTCAAATACCAAATTAATTGTTGTCAATCACCTCCAATACCAACCCTATTTTAATATGCAAAAATTATTCAATATTTATGTTCTCTATAAAATTGAGTATCTCTCTACTTCACAGAAAAAAAGATATAATTATTTTTTATTAAATAGAATGTAGAAGTAATACAAGGATTATTCATTTGAGGATAAGTATTAAAGAGATAAATAGATACAATATTGTAGGTTTGGTATTATGTCTGCATCTTGCTTTTACGCAAGATGGACAAAAATCAATTTATACACAATCATTACCACAAGATTCTAATAACGACATCATCACTGCTCTACCCAACAATATTCCAACAAAAAAGAAAAATATTGAGTTTATTTATGATTTTGATTATGGATTTTTTGCAGATAATTTGGAGGATTCACAAGATTATTGGGCTACTCGAACACTCTTTGCTCAGTCTCTTGCACCACGCGTTGGTATAAGTTTTTTTAATCAAAATATCCTCGTCGGAGGATATTTCATTATTAATATGGGTGAAAAATATCCCATCAATGCAAATAGTGGTATTGGTGGATATGGTTTGAGTTTGCATTATGATGTAGCATACAACAATTTTAAAGCATATTTTGGAATATTCTCACGAAAATATTGGTTGGGTGATTATCCAAAATTGTATTATAGAGATGATTTTATGTTTTTTAATCCTATGACGAATGGTATGCTATTTCAATATGCAAAGGCAAATGCGAAAGGAGATTCTCAATTTAGTGCTGAATTTCTTATTGATTGGTATGGTGGGAATATCCAAAAACGCATTGATGAGTTTTTGGTGCAAGCTTTTTTACAGCAAGATTTTTTTAATAAACTATTGTATTTTGGCGGCTCTTTATTGCTTTATCATACAAAAAATCCAGAGATTTTGAATCCCAATTCTAATGTTTTAGATGTATTTTTACTTGATAGATTCTATTATAACATTTATTTGGGTAGCAATCTTATAAGTGTCATGCCATATATGGATAAAGCCATTATAAAACTTGGCGTATTATCATCTATTGAAAGAAAGAGGAGAGAAAGCACAGGTCCAGATCCATTTTCACATACACCCGGTGCTGAATTATCTCTTGAGTTTCAATATAAAGGTTTTGGGATTTTCAATAATTTTTATATAGGAGATAAACATTATAGATATTTTGTTGAGTATGGCGATGGACTGTATAGCGGATTGCCGTTTTATCGGGCTAATATTTATGATAGATTAGAGGCGTATTATGAATACAAAAATGATTATTTGAGAGCTAGATTCAGTCTTATATTTCATATTACTCATGATAATGTTACGCCAAAGGGTAATTTTGCTCATCAACAGATGTTGACTATAAGTCTTGATACGCAAAGGCTTTTATCCAAGCTCTTGCGACATTGATTATTAGAAATGCTAAGATTTTTGGATATCTCTAACATAGAAGCATTTGCTTATCCTATATAATCAAACTCATAAATTTTTTTAAGAATCTAAATAACCGTCCAGTTTATTGATAGTTGTTTTAAGATAATCAATAAAATTATCTTCTTGTTTCAATGTGTGCTTTGCACGAATAGCAAAGAGTTTAATACATAATTCAGCACTTATATCTTTTTCTCCTTGTAATTTTTGTAAAAACTTACTTGATTGTTGTAATACTTCTTGTTGTGCCTTAGCATGCAATCTGTCAAATAATTCTAAAAAGGGGTTTAAGAAATCATTCATAGCTTGTATGCTCTTTGTTGTATTATTTTCAGTTTTTATGATGATATTAGCAATCATACTATATGATAGTTCATTGGGCGTAAAACATATATCTAAAACTTCTCTACATTGTATAAGTAAGGTTTTGCTGTCATCATATATGCCTTTAGCTTTGCTTAGTAATTGCAAAATTGTTTGTGATTGTATGTTATTGGCTTCACTTGGTTTTAGTAAATTACGCGTGTAAATATTTTTGTCGTTTTCAGTATGTAAAGTTGTATGATGTTTTTTTTTCTTAATTGACATTTTGTATTGTTTTTTTCTTGTTTCTATCGCATTATCTTTCAAGATAACTTCATTATATTTAAAGGTAATACCGTGTTTTTTTAAAATTTGTATTGCTTCTCGGGGAATTGGAATCTTATTGAGGTGATTATAATATGCACTTCTAATAACATCTCGTTCATAGAAGCTTATTTGCAACGATTCTATTTTTGCAATGTTACGATTAAAAGTTGCTACGGAATCCATTATCACTCCTTTAATGAGAGAATGCGTAAAATCAAATTATTTTACGCATTCCAGTGGGCTAAAATATGGACACAAAAGATCTTCAAGATTATGTTGTATATCCATAAGATGGAAGTTTTTAAAATTTTGGAGGTCTGTTTGTAAAAGCTTTCTATGTTCTTGTAGGGTTTCTTGTGCCTTATGTAATCCTAAAAGATTCACATAGCTGTTTTTATTTTTATCATTATGCACTGTTTTACCGGACTCACTTTCATCTTGAATGGAATCTATAATATCATCACGAATTTGAAAATAAAGTCCTAACTTTAAACCAAAATCGTATAATACATTTTGTGCTTCCATAGTAAGATTAGCAATAATTGCTCCCATTTTCAAACTTGCTGCAATAAGTTTTGCTGTTTTATGAATGTGGACAAAATTCAGTTGTTCTTGCGTTAATGTTTCTTTTTCAAATTTACAATCAAGTGCTTGTCCAAGTATCATTCCATTAATACCACCATTATATCCCAAACATTCAATGAGTTTTATTTTAATATCTGGTGCAAACCTTGTTTGAGACAGTAGATAAAAGCTATATGTGTTAAGTGCATCACCAACTAAAATAGCACATACTTCATCATATTTGCAATGCAAGGTTGCGTGATTACGCCTTAGGGTTGCATTATCTATAGATGGTAAATCGTCATGAATAAGAGAATATGTGTGTAAACACTCGATTGCAAGACATACATCAAATGTATTTATTATTTGCTCTTTAGCTTTCGCACATACAATACTAAGGGTAAGGCTGGGTCGGAATCTTTTTCCACCATTTTCCACCATTTCCCAAAATGCTTGTTCAAAGTATGGATGAAAACTTTCTATTTTGGGTTTGTGTGATTGCAAATATGTCTCAAAGTTTTGACAAGATTGTATAAAAAGTGACATATCATAAACCTTTAAAAATATCAAATTAAAATACTTTTAACATTCTAGCATGAAATTGATTATAATCTTTTGTCAGATATTGCATATTTATAATTTTGATATAAATTTACAAATTTGAGTCTATCATAACACTGCAGATATTGCACATAAAGATAAAAGATAGAAGAATATGGCTTAACAGGATTTTATTCATTTTCTATAGCTTAGAGGCAAATTTTCTATTGATTTATTGAATAGTCATTGATACATTTTCTATGTCAATAATAAAAATTATTATATTTCATACTCTGATGTATTTATAAAAATACCTAATTATAGATTCTATAATAGCTTGTAAAATAGATACCTATAATCTAAAGTATTAAAGAAATATATAAGTCATTGTAAATTTGTTTTGCAATAACATAGCAATGTATCATGAAATTGCTGTGATTATATGATAGTTGTATTTCACAATTTGTAGCTCAAAAATAATCTTATTGCTAATAATCTTATAAAAGCACTGTATTTATAGCTCGTTTATGAATTTTGCAATACGAATAAATCCAGCTTTAATCTGTTCTATATCACATGCAAAGCTCATACGAACAAAGCCATCCATGCCAAAGGCACTTCCAGGGACTAAAGCTACTCCAGCCTTCTCCAATAGGTCTTTGCAAAATTGCATACTATCACCATTATATCTACGTATATTTTGAATATTGATAAATAAATAAAATGCACCTTGGGGTTTTACAACATTGATGCCGGGAATCTCACTGATAAGATTGCATGCCAAATCTCTGCGTTCCTTGAAAGCCTCTCTCATGTAATTTATATCCACATCGACACTGCCATTGAGTGCCACGATAGAGGCCTTCTGCGTTATTGAGTTGATATTGGAAGTGCATTGACTTTGTAAATTGTCCATGAGTTTTATTAATGTTGTATCTTTGCATGCTGCATATCCCATACGCCAACCTGTCATAGCCACCGCTTTGCTTAAACCATTAATGGTGATTGTGCGCTGCAAAATTTCATCATTGAGAGAAGCAATGCTAACAAAATCTCCTTCATAAATTAACTTTTCATACATTTCATCGCTAATTATCCACAAATTATGCTCTACAGCAATCTTAGCAATAGCCTCTAAATCTCCCTTATCATAGACGGTGCCGGTAGGATTTGATGGACTTGTTAAAACAATAGCTTTTGTCTTTGATGTGATAGCACGTTCAAAATCTATACTTCTGACTTTAAAACTATATTCTTGGGTAGTTGGAATAAATATAGGGGTACCCCCGCTATATACAACAAGCTCTGGATAAGTTACCCAATATGGTGTTGGAATTAGCACTTCATCACCTTCATTAATAAGTGCTTGAAAAATATTAAACAATGATTGTTTTGCTCCATTGCTTACGATGATTTCTTTTGCACTATAATCCAAATTATTGTCTCGTTTAAATTTATGTGAGATTGCCTCTAATAATTCTGGAATACCTGATACAGCGGTATATTTTGTAAAACCTGAATTTAATGCACGAATTGCCTCATCTTTTATGGCTTGTGGTGTGTCAAAGTCTGGTTCTCCTGCACTAAAACTCAATATGTCTTTTCCCTCCGCTTGAAGTTTTCTTGCGAGACTTGCAACTGCAATAGTTGCCGATTCGCTTAAACTTAAAATACGTTTTGAATACTTTTGCATGATGTCTCCTTAAAAAGTATATGATATAGTAGCAAAATGAAAGTAACTATAAATAGAGTTTGACATTTAATTTCTCATCTAAGAACACAGATATGAAAAAACTTAACATTTTATTCTCATTTGTGATTAAACTCACTGTAATTTTATCCCTTTCGGCAAGCTTGAGAAAAAAGCCAATAAGACAATTTGGTAATGGATGAGAATCTACAAACTTTATTTCTAATTCATCAAATGTTTTATTTCGTAGGTGAGCAATTTCATTGGTTTGAGCAATTTCGAATAAATCAGCCTTAAATGCCTTGAAAGAATCATAATCTGCGATTATCCCTGTGCAAACAAGAGATAATTTACGTTCTTGAATGGAACCTTCTAACACAAAACCCATATTCATGACATACTCCTATAGAGCAATATTATGCATGTGATTATAATATAAAGTTTTTTTATATTATACAGATAGCAAAAAATTAAGATTGACTCAAGAATTTCCACAATATCTTCATTGCCTCACTTAAATCATGTCGAAAATGTTTCATAATACTTGGCACAATGATAGCTAAAATGATAAGGGCAACCCCGATTTTTATTGGAAAACCAATCACAAGCAGATTAAATTGTGGATGTGTTTTCATAATCATACCAAAGATAATATCGGACAGCAATAAAACGGCGATAATAGGAAATGCCATAGAAAAGCCAATCATAATCATATTTGCAAATGATTTGACAAAATATTTCACCATATTGTCGCTTAATACAAAGCCACCTAAAGGCATATCATTAATAGAGTGGGCGATGATATTAAGTAGCATATAGTGAAAGTTAAAGTGTAACGCCATAAGAATGGATAAAAACACTATAACTTGAGAAACAATAGGCTTTGTTGCACCGCTCATTGGATCATAAGCACTAGCCATAGTAAGCCCCATTGAGAAACTCACTAAATCTCCTGCAAACACAATAGATGAAAAAATTATTTGTAACACAAGTCCACATGTGAAACCCAACAGAATCTCGAATATGCCACCTAACATAAAGGCAGTAAGGCTTTGATAAGCAATCACATCTTTTACCATAGGCATAAATACCACAGCTAATATGAAAGCTATTGCAGCTCGTACGCTTATTGGAATGATTTGATTATCAAAAAAAGGAAAAAATGCTAGGATTCCACTAAAACGTAAAAGCAACATTAAAAATGCCATAACATTGGCATCGGTAATATATGGTAAAAAATCCAACATAGTATTCTCTTCGTGAATGAGACAAAATCACCTATGGCATGTTAACTCATTATGGGATTTGTATTATAAACATCTGTTATGTTTTTTATAGAGCAATATCATAACAGTTATGTAAAAAATTAAGGCAATAATAATTCATTTGTTTCTTTCGGCGTACCCCAATAAGGGTCGGCTTTATAACCACAACCAGTAAATAATAAACATAGCATGAGAATATTACAAATTTGCGTTATAATTTGCATTATGAAAACCTTTAATGAGATTTTAACTACACCAAACTTTAGTGCAAATGTTTTAACAAATAATTATTGCTCAAAAAAATCCCTTAATTTTATACTAAAATCCTATCATTTGCAACCGTTATTAAAAATTATTCCAATAAATATGCATAAATATATTTTTTCAATAATGCCATCAAAAAAAAATTCACATGAGATTCTCATTGGTTTTAATAATTATCCTATATGTGTAGAATTCAATAAATTTCATGCTAAACGAATCGCTAGTATGATTCGAGGCGATACACTCATGGCAAGACAACTACAATTGCAAGAGTATCAAAAAATTACAGGTTGGATGCCAAAATCCAATCTTTATCTTTTCAGTATTCAAACTATACATAGACAAGAAATGTTGTATGAAAAATCAAGAGGGCATTTTATAAATCATGCGGTTAATCAAAAAATTTATGATTGTTTTGAGGACATTCGTTCTATCATTACACTACGTCATAAACATATCGCAAATCTTGAACAGCAAGATACTCATTCTGCTATGTCTACTTACTATATTTGCGATACGCCACACATCAAGCAATAATCAATTGCAATGCTTTAGATTCATTAAGCTTGATAGGGTTTAGGAGACATAATGATAGATTCGTATCATAACTTATTAATCTAATTAGAAAGATTGTGTTTTATTATAAGATTCTCTTATCTTAAATTACCTTTGCCTCCTAAGGTTTTAAACACTTCTATTCTGCTACTTAGAATATCATTTATATTTAAAAAATAGGACTATGGTGCTATTCTCTTAAAAAGAAATATAAAAATCTCTCAGCTGTACTATTACAGTTGAGAGATTAAATCAAGCTACTCTAATAAGTAGACAGATGATTAATCCACATGAAGTTGCTAAAATTTTCTAATGTGATTCTACAAGAAAATCTTGGGTTACATGTTTTTTCTGCTTTCTTTTTTAAATTTAGGATTAGTTTATAATAAGCTATCTAGGTTTTTATATTTTTTACTAGTTTAATCTGATATATGGATATTAATGAGATATTTTTTATTTCAAGACAGATTTATTGGCATATAGTATATATTCTGATGCACCTACTCCTTAATTAAAATAAATTTTATTAGCAATCTTTAGTGTTATATACAGTTTCACACTCAAAGACATTTTTGCCCTATTGTTTAAAATTTTAAAATTAAAAGTTTTGGCTTTAAAAAAGATTCTCCAAAGAATCTACTCAAAGCTCTTAATTTTTGATACTATGTTATATCATGGAATAAAATATGCATAATATCATGTAAGATATAAAATGTATTTTGTGGGAAGTGTGAATAAATATGAGAATCTTAAAGGTTACATACTTTTATATGTTTGTGCTTGTTTGGATCACAGCATTTCTATATGTTAATACTACTAGGCATACAGATAGGATATTTTTAGATTCTATGCAAGGACACATAAAGCAGCCACAACAAAGCCAAGATATTAAAAATGATATAATATTGACAAAGCACACAATTTCAAATAACAGTCAATTACACTCTAATACCACTACTTTGTGCAATATACATAATATCTGTGATAAAGAGACATTATTGGCACATGTGCAGCAGAAATTCCAAGCTTTAAAACCAAAACAATGGAGTGAAAATCCCAAAGGTGCTATTAATCGCATACAGACAGATAGAAAAATTCTTTTTTTAACATTTGATGCTTGTGGTGGTGATTATGATTCACAGCTCATTGCTTTTCTTAATAGGGAGAATATAAAAGCTACGTTGTTTATTAATGGACGTTGGATTGATTCTCATTATAATGAATTTGTTGAATTAGCAAAAAATCCTTTATTTTCTATTCAAAATCATGGCACAAAACATCGTCCGCTAAGTGTTGAACCAAGACAAATTTATGGTATAGAAAGCACACATTCCATACAAGAAGTATTTCATGAAATATATGAAAATGATATAAAAATTACAAACATCACGGGTAAAAAACCAACATTTTTTCGTTCCGGTACTGCTTATTATGATGATATAGCTATGCAAATTGCTAATGAAATGGGGTATAAAATAGCAGGATTTGATATTGTTGGGGATGGTGGTGGGAAATTTTCCATTCATACAATTTTACAACAAGCAAAAAATACACAAAATGGTTCAATTTTAATTTATCATTTTAATAAACCAAAAAGCAATACACGAAAGTCTCTTGAGATTCTCATTCCACAGTGGAAAGCCATGGGATATGAGTTTGGTCTTTTAGAATAAAGCCCTGCTAATATGATAATGTTTTATCATTCAAGATTTTTATGTTATTTATATGGAGATTTTTCTAGTATGTAGCTTATAGTGATTCTAAAATACTCCAGCATGCAATGCTGATAATGCCTCATTTTTTAAAGCAAGAGAATTCTTAAAGAAATAATCCTTATTTGTTATATACCATTTTTGCTTTGTGGCATATTCACCAAATTTCTTATAATGTTCTTTTCAAGTTAAATGTATCAATCCATTCTCACGATACTTATAACCATCTTATGCTTGATTGCTTTTGTGTTATCATAAGGAGTATTTTCATATTTTCCACCATACGCTTTATTGTCTATTTCTATTTGATTGGCTTTCTTATCACTCTTTCTATGATTCCCTATTGTTTGAGTTATCAGTATAAAACCCCTCTTAGATTCTGTGCTATTGCTATATGGAATCTTATATTGTGTCTTTGTTTGGTGTTATTTTAGCGTGATTCAAGGCTAACGTAATGTTATCAAGATTCTCTTTATAACATTCAAAAGACTCTATAATTTGTTCTGGTGTGCAATTCTTTAAAAGTTTTTGATTTCATTTGCTGTATATATCTCTTTGTTCGTAAGTTTCTCTTTTTCTTGTTGTGTTATATTTTTTTCTATTTCTGTTGTATTGGCTGATTTGTTTATTCCATTGTTAGTGGTATTGAGCCAAACATTGTGTAATTTTGTTGGATAAGTGCTTTAATAGCACTCAAAGCTTTTTTGGTATTTACAATATCTCTCATGATTCTTTTCATTTGTTGTATTGCCATCTAGTAGTGCCTCTTTTATACCGTTATGCGATTGGTTATGTGAATAATAATATTCAAATTTCTCTGCCAATCTTACTGTTTATAAGGCAATCCCCATATTGAATTTTCAACTCAATATCCATAGTTATGAATTATTGCACTTGCACAGACAACTCATTGTTTCGTATATCAAATACAACTTCACCTTTCTCCTTTACCTCGTCTTGCAGTATCAGAAGTGCTAATTTATCTTCAATAATTCTCTGAATCGCCCGTTTTAGTGGTCTTGCCCCGAAATCTTGGTCAAATCCAGATTCTGCAATATAATCTTTCATAGAATCTGTTACAGTAAGCGTAATGTTTCTATCTTTGAGCTTATCTTGCACGTGAGCTATGAGTATATCGATAATATGACGGATAGTATCCTTGCTTAATGGATTAAAGATAATTTTATCATCTAGTCGATTGAGAAATTCAGGTTTAAAAAATTGCCTTAATGCATCGTCGATAGCCCTTTTTTTTGCTTCTTTATCTGTCATTTGTAGAATACTATCACTGCCAATATTACTTGTTAAGATAATAATTGTATTTTTAAAATCAACCACTACGCCCTTATTATCTGTAAGTCTCCCATCATCTAACACTTGTAAAAGTACATTAAAAACTTTTGGGTGCGCTTTTTCTACTTCATCAAATAATACAACACTATAAGGTTTTCTTTTTACTGCTTCAGTTAATATACCACCTTCTTCATAACCAACGTAACCTGGTGCTGCCCCTGTTAGCTTGGTAACATCAATTTCTTGCATATATTCACTCATATCAATACGAATAATTTCTTTTTGACTGTCAAAAAGAAATTGTGCTAGAGCCTTAGCACTTTCGGTTTTACCAACACCCGTTGGACCCAGAAAGAGAAAACTTGCAATGGGTTTGTTCATGTCATTTAGTCCAGCTTTATTACGTCTAATAGCCTTTGCGATAGCTTCTAATGCTTCATTTTGCCCGATTACGTTTGCTTTTAGATTTTCTTCTATATGAAGTATTTTTTCTTTTTCAGATTCTAGCATTTTCCCAACTGGAATCTGTGTCCATCGTGATACAATTTCTGCAATACTCTCTTTTGTTACGGCATTACGTAAAAGTGATCCGTTTTTTTGTAAATCTTGCCATTTAGATTCTGAATCTTTCAATTCATCTTGTAGCTTTGGAATCTTTCCATGTTCGATTTCTCCAACTTTTGCGTAATCGCCATTTCGTCTTGCTAACTCACTTTCTCGTTTTAAAGATTCTATATCACTTTTAAGTTTAGCAATATTACTGAATATTTGTTTTTCATTTTCAAAGGTATTTTGCAAACTAAGCAATTGTTCTTTATAATTGACTAATTGTTCTTCTATTTCTTGCAGTTTTTTATCTTGATCTTCACTTTTATCTAAATTTATTGCAACCTTTTCTACTTCTAGTGTTTCTATTTCTCTTTTTATTTTTGAGATAGCTTTTGGTTCAGATTCTATTTGCATTTTGAGTTCGGCTGCTGCTTCATCAATTAAATCGATGGCTTTATCAGGTAAATAACGATTTGTAATATAGCGACTAGAGAGTTTTACGCTTTCTACCAATGCATTATCAGTTATGCTAACATTATGATGGTTTTCTAGACTCTCTTTGATTCCACGCATGATTTGCAATGCTTCATTTTGTGTTGGTTCATTAACTGGTATAGGTTGGAATCTCCTTGCTAGTGCTGCATCTTTTTCAAAATATTTGCGATATTCTTTAAGTGTGGTGGCACCAATAGTTCGTAATTCACCTCTAGCAAGGGCTGGTTTTAGGATATTTGCTGCGTCCATACCTCCCTCACTTGCTCCTGCACCAATAATCGTGTGAATCTCGTCAATAAATAAAATAATATCATCGTTTTTCTTGACTTCATCGACAACTGCCTTTAGCCTTTCCTCAAAATCACCGCGATATTTAGCCCCAGCCATTAAGGCAGTCATATCTAGGGCAATCACTCTTTTGCTTTGTAGTGACAGTGGCACTTCTTTTTTAGCAATTTTTATGGCTAATCCCTCTACTACTGCAGTTTTACCAACTCCTGGTTCACCTAAGAGAATGGGATTATTTTTTGTTTTACGAATAAGGATTTGCATCATACGTTCAATTTCTTCATTCCGTCCAATTACTGGACTTAAGCTGTTTTGTGTAGCCATTTTGGTTAAATCAATGCCATATTTTTCGAGAGTTTCTAGCATATCATCGCTACTTTGAGAATCTATCTTAGCACCTTTTCTCATATTTTTGAGAGTATTTGTTAACTCTAGTTTATCTATATCTTGCAAAAAAGGCTTAAAGTGAGAATCTAGATTTGCCCTCACAAAACTATCGATTCCAACAAAACTATCTCCCTCTGTTGTTGCTAAAGCTAAAGCATTTTGTAGGGCATTGTTAAGATCTTTTGATAGACTCATATTTTCTGGATTAATGTGACTTACCGTTGGTAGTTTGCTAATTTCTAACGTAAGCTTCTGTATAAGATTATTAATATTTTCATTATTTTTTTCTAGTGCCTGATAGAACAATAGATTTGAATCTGACACCATAGCAAGTAATGTGTGGATTGGCTCTATTTGTGGATTTTTATGTCTAATAGCAAATTGTGCAGCATTATTGAGGACATCTCTCATTTGATTTGTTAATTTGTCAAACATATTCATAATTAGCTCCTTTAGAGTAGAATAATCAGAATTATAGCATATTTTTAGCAATTTATTTAAATAACTGCTAAAATTTTTAAAAATTTTATATATATAACATAATAAATATTTAGTTTATATATATAAACTTTATTTAGTACAAATAACTAATTATTATACAGAATAGATAGCAAAATCTATAACATTAGACATAATTTGGGTTTATGGTTGCATCATTAGAGATGATTTTCTATGTAATGTCTTGTTTGTGATAAATTGTATAGCAGATAGCATTTGCTAGAATATAATCAGAATACATTTTTATTGGAATATAGGGAAGGAATTCCAGCTTGATTTAATTTTCTATATTCATCACAACCTTTTTGGAATCCTAGGTCGCAAGATTTTCCGTAAAATTCTTTTGCTAAAGATAAGTCATGGATAAGAGCATGACCTTCTTGATATAAAATGCCTACATTATAACAGGCTTGTGCATGTTCATATTTGCATGCTTTTTTATATAATGTTCCAGCTTGTTCATAATCTTGTCGTACTCCCTTGCCATAGTTATAGAAGTCCCCAAGTTTAAAACAAGCATTCATATTTTTCTTTGCACATGCTATTTGAAAAAAATCTTTGGCATTTTTGAAATCTTCTTTTTTTTCATAATCTATGCCTAAAAAATAGCAACCTTGCATATTTTTACCATCACATGATTTTTTAAAAAATGATAAAGCTTGTGTAAAATAATTAGCATTCCAATAAATTTCACCAATTAGACTGCATTCTTTTTTTGCATGACATTGTTCTTCGGTTTTTAGTCCCTCTTGTATGAGAATTTGACAAGATTCTACGTTTTGATGTAAGCATTGCTGCATATTAATATTCCAAGATTCTGAATTAAAATTTTGTGTAGTGTTTGCACGAATAGAAATTATTAAATCGTCTCCAAAAGATATTTTTAAGCTAAAAAATAATGCAATTACATACCTCCACACCATACTATTCCTTACAATAAAAATATCAAAATTGTAACATGTAAATCAAAAAAAATCTAGCTCAAAAGATTTATGGCATCGTTAATATGCAAAATTCGGCTTGTTGCTGTAAGAATTAATGGTAATTGATGTAGCTATGATTGCTAAGAAAATTTACATTTCTTCAATAAATTTAAGTTACAATGTAGTGCAATTTTTTAAAAAAGGTTTAGTATGGTAGAGATTTTAAGCAATATCAATATTATTTTTTATATCTGTGCCTATCTAATTGGGAGTATTCCTATTGGGGCTATCATTGTAAAGATTTTTGCAAATAAGAATCTTTTAACCATTGGTTCTAAAAGTACAGGTGCGACAAATGTATATCGAGCATTTGCAGATATTTCAATAAAAAAAGCAAAATTGTTTTCTCTTATTACTCTCATTATTGATGCATTAAAGGGGTTTGCCGTTGTTTTGGCTGCTAAAATAATGGGATTATCTTTTGAAACACAATATGCTGTTGCTATTTTAGCCATTGTAGGACATTGTTATAGTCCGTTTTTGGGTTTTCAAGGGGGTAAAGGTGTATCCACAGCTATTGGCAGTGTTATTTTGTTGATTCCTATTGAGGGCATTCTTGGACTTATTGTATGGGGTGTTGTGGGAAAACTATTTAAAATCTCTTCACTTTCATCATTGCTTGGTGTTTTAAGTGGCATTATTCTTACTTTTATTATCCCGACAATTTTTACTCTTCCTATGCAAATTGATATTAATCAGCAAATTGGAACACATATCCCAGTTATAATAATTGGTATACTCATTATTAATACGCATTCAGAAAATATCAAGCGATTGTTAAGTAAAAAAGAAGAACAAATTATCAAAAACAATATCGAGTAGAATCTCAATACATAGATATGATACATGATATTTGTGCATTGTAAATATGATAATAAATATGTATTATATATTTGGTAAATTGTAGGCATAAAAAGTTGGAGAGAATGGAAATTTTTTGTCTACAGTCTATGCAATGTTAGCTAAATGCTTACAATATCGATTCATATAAATATCTAGTCAAAAATTTTGTACCTTAGTCTAAGATATTGCAATATGTAATGAGTTTGTTTTTTAAGCATGCTTTTAAAAACAAAATGGATAGGGTTATAAAATATTGTAAATAAACCGTATATAAAAAACTATATGTGTATTTGTAGAGTTGGATATTGTGTTTATGTAATACAGAATTAAGACATTTTATAGTTTTTGTGTGATTCTCTGCAGGTTAATTATTGTTTTATAATCATTGCACTTCCATAAAAATCTGGTAATGGAATAATTGGAATCTGATGTTTTTGACAGTATTCTTGTACAGCTTCTTTGCATTTTGGATAAATCTCATTATTATAGTCATGCACCATAATAATTCCACCACGTGAAAGCCGTGGATAAAAAATTTCTAGCCCCGCATAAATTGGCTGATATAAATCCATATCTAAACTCACAAAAGCAAATAGTACATCATTATGTAAATCAAAGGTCTGTGGGAATAATCCCTTTTTGATAATACATTTTTCTTTATGGGGCATTTTTTCTAATACAATATCTACGTTTGTATTAGAAAAACGCTTAATATAGGTGTCTACCCCCCCCCCCCGTTATCCTTACTTACTTCTTGTTGAATATCAGAGATATTAAAACCCTCAAATGTATCAAAAAGATACAAATCTCTATTGGGAAAAAAGGCGTTAATGAGTTTGCTAAACTCTCCTTTATACACTCCACATTCTGCTACTGCACCTTTAATATCATTGCGTATAATTTCTTGAGCTAACAAGTGCAGTTGTTTTTCTCTCACAAAATCATGACTTTTTGTTATGATATCAGTATCACTAAACCATGTAGTAACAGGAAAAAACGTTCTTGGTTGATAATTTGGCATTATTTCTTGAAGAATTTTATCGTTAAAGATTTCTCTTATAGAGGTGTTTAGGTTGTGTTGCACAGTTTCATATATAGCAGTGTCATTGCCATTATCAAAAATAAAGGCGATAATTTTATCACTAGAAATACCTAAAGATTCTAATTTGGCTTTTACGGCACCAGGATTACCACTTGCAATGAGGATATAATCATATTCTAATTCTTTAATTTCTTTAATATCAATAATGCAATGTCCACGAAATCCTTTTACATCTGCACAAAATGTATAGGGATTAACATGGGCTAATACTTCCACTCTCTGTGTATCTATGTGGCGATATACGTAATTTGCTACCCCACCAACACCACAAATTATGATTTTTTTCTTCATGATTTTTCCTTAACTCTATGGATATAAGTTTGGTAATTCTAGCGTAAATTTTTAATGATTGCAATAGATAGTTGGAGTTAAGAAAATCAAGTTGTAAGCAAGAAATAGAAAGCCTGTAATTCATAGCTTTTTCTATTTATTCGCCAAGTTATTTGAATCAATGTTGCTTTAAGATTCTATAAATATAACAATGATTGAATACTCAATTATTTATAGATTCAGTTTTTTCATATAAACACGCATTTTCTAAATGTTTTACATTTTTATGTCCTCTAGCAAATATACTTATAGGATAGGCATTATAAAGATTTGCTGCCGAACAATCTTGTGGAAACTTGTCTCCACATAAATCATCTCGTACAAAAAAAGCATTCGTACCGTTAATATTAGTGGCGACTAATCTGTATCCCTTTTCCTTACCTAGTAAGGTCAGCGATTCTAATGATGCTCCGTGATTATCTGTGCCATCCCATATATGAGAAGGATTGTAGGGCATAACCCACTTTGCTGGTGGTGGAAATTTGGCATTCATTTCTATAATAATTACTCTAGGACTTATTGTATGAATGGCTTTAAAAATATGATAGTCATTACCATCAATATCTATTGATAATAAGTCAATGTCCTTAATTGCTGTAGCTTGAGTTTTAGCAAATAAGTCGTTGATATTTTCTGCAGTGATGAATTCATTTAATAATGTTAGACGTCCTTGTCTTATGGGGGTTTCAAAATTTTTCTGAATCTGTTTGCAATATTCTGCACTACCTTCTATAAAAACACCGCTCCAGCCTTGTAGAAGTAAAAAATGAGAATTACATTCTAGCCCATCTTGCACTCCAAATTCTATAAAAAAATGATTTGTGATTCCAATGCGTCTAAAAATTTCAGCGATGATTCCATCTTCGTCATTTTGACTATATACACTATATCCAAACCGTTCTAGTCTTTTTTCATCTTGATATTTTGGGTGTTCTAGTATTGTGTATGGAGAGGAGTTTTGCATAGAGCCTATACGATGTAATATATCATATTGTATTGTTATATTTTCTTGTAGAAGTTTTCTGATTTTTCTAAAAGGGACGAAGCGTTGTAATTTTTTTTCTAGAGTTTTACCGATTTTTTTTAAACTCATATTAACTTTCCTAAATAGCAGAGATTGGAATCTTATTATCTTTATAAGTTTGTGGAATTATAAAAAAAAAAAACGATTGTCAAGCAGATGTTATACGGTGATATAATGTTTTATCTCAGTTTCTAAAACTATAAGATAACACAGTGTGGTATTAAATTATTAATTTTTTGTGTAATCATATTTTTATATTTTATCTTTATTTTAGGATTTTTTTATTCTCATTAGGATAGAATATCTGCTTTATATTATCAATTTAAGGATTATAATGGCAACAAAATATGCTGTTTTGAGTGTAAGTGATAAAGAAGGGATTGTAGAATTTGCAAGGGCATTGTGTAGTCTTGATTATATAATTTTAAGCACAGGTGGTACACGTAAGATTCTGCAAGAATACAATATAGAATCAATAGAAGTAAGCGATTATACGGAAAGTCAAGAAATGTTTGATGGTAGAGTAAAGACATTGCATCCCAAAATACATGGTGGAATCTTATACCGCAGAGACAATGAGTATGATGTAAAACAGGTACAATCTTTACATATCGCTGATATTTCATTAGTATGTGTCAATTTGTATCCTTTTAGTCAAACTATTAAGCGAACAGATGATTTTCATGAAATTCTTGAGAATATTGATATTGGCGGTCCAAGCCTTATTCGTGCTGCTGCGAAAAATTTTCAAAATGTTATAGTTGTTGTAGATTCTAAAGATTATGGTCTTATTATAGAGTCATTAAAGAATGGTGTGGATACTTCGCTTTTACGTCAACAGTTAATGATAAAGGCTTTTTCACATACTGCAAGATATGATGGTATCATCGCAAATTATATGAATGAACGATTTTGTGGTGGCATGGGAGAACATGTTTTTTTGATGGGTAAAAAAGTTATGGATACAAACTATGGGGAAAATCCTCACCAAAAGGGAGCATTATATGAATTTGAAAATTTTTATTCCCACTCTTTTAAAAGTTTAAAAGGTCTTGCTAGTTTTAATAATTTCACAGATATGAATGCTGCTATGAAAATTGCCACTTCTTTTGGTAACCAAAAATGTGTGTGTATTGTGAAGCACGGGAATCCTTGTGGTTTTGCCATGAGAGACACATTGAAAGAGTCGTATCAAAATGCAATGAAATGTGATAGTGTGAGTGCGTATGGTGGAGTAGTGGCAATTAATGGCGTCTTGGATATTGATATAGCCCAAGAGATTTTAAAAAGTTATATTGAAGTCGTTGTAGCATCGCAGGTGTTACCACAGGCTTTGGAAATGTTTGCTCATAAAAAGCGTATAAAGATTTTTGAATGTGCGAATATTGCTGCCACACGGAGACAAGATTCTAAGAATCTACATGATTCTGTTGCAGAACTTTATTTTCCAAGAGATAGCATGGATTTTAAACATGTTGAAGGTGGTTTTGTGTATCAATGCAGCGATAATGTACAAGTAGATGAAATACGAGATTCTAAACTTGTTAGTACAAAAAAAGCTACCGTATCGCAAATGTTGGATTTGGAGATAGCCTATAAGATAGCAGCTTTGACAAAATCAAATTGTGTTGTTTATGTAAAAGATCGTGTGCTTGTTGCTATTGGTATGGGCATGACGAGTAGAATTGATGCAAGTTATGCTGCTATCAAGAAAGCAAAAGAAATGGGATTGGATTTAAAAGGGTCAAGTTTGGCTAGTGAAGCATTTTTTCCTTTTAAGGATAGTATTGAGTTAGCAGCAAATGTCGGTGTAGTAGCTATTATTGAGCCAGGTGGAAGCATTCGAGATAATGAAGTCATTGCTTGTGCAAATGAACATAATATGGCACTATATTTTTCAGGCAAAAGACATTTCTTACATTGAGTAAAAAATCATAAAGGTATGTAATGTGTGCAGATAAAGATTCTTATGAATATAAAAAATATGCTCATAAAATTGATGATAACAATAATATTATCCATAAAGATTCTCTACCATTATGGGAACAAATAAAAGAAGATTTTTGTGCTCCTGCGAATAAAGATCCGGCATATGGAGGGTTCTTGGAGCTTTTTTTTAATTATCCGGGTTTGATAGCCATTGTGCATCATAGGATTGCCCATCGCCTCTATCATAAAGGGTTTAAGCTATTGGCAAGGATTATTATGGGGTGGACACAATTCCTTACAAATATAGACATTCATCCTGCAGCATACATCGGGAGACGTGTATTTATTGACCATGGAATTGGTGTGGTAATTGGTGAAACAGCACAAATTGGCAATGATGTAACAATTTATCAAGGCGTGAGTTTGGGAGGCGTGAGTTTGGAAAAAATCAAACGTCACCCAACTGTCTTACATAACACAATAATTGGAGCAGGTGCAAAAGTATTGGGTGATATAGTTTTAGGTGAAAATGTGAAGATTGGGTCAAATTCTGTTGTTATCAGAGATGTACCAAGCAATGCTACTGCAGTTGGAATTCCGGCTCGGATCATTAATAAAGATGAGAAAGTAGAAAAAGATGAGAAAGTAACCACAACAAAATTACCCGATATTGACCAAAAAATGTTTGAATATCTTTTATGCCGATTAGCTATATTAGAGGAAATGTTAAGACAACACACGGGTAATACATTTGATTCTATGCAGAGCCCATGTAAAGATTTCGAAGATTTCAAGCAACGAGAAAAAGATTTGGACGTGATGTATAATGACTTTATTCAGGCATTGAAAAAAAATGCTGAATAACTAAGTCATATTTTGGTTAAGCAATGTCTTACACCTAATGTTTTGCAATCTTTATTTATTTCGTTGTATTACAATTTTACTATTTTTATGTGTAGGGAGTTAGGATTGCTATGAAAAAATATCTTTATAGATTTTTTATTGTTTTCATCATTGTATTGTGTTTGGACCAAGTGATAAAATATTATATTATTGCTGTGGCAAATCCTACAAGCTTACATGATTTTATTATGATAGCAGATTCTCCTATCATTTCTCTTGCTTTAGTGTTTAATACTGGTGTTGCTTTTTCTTTTTTGTCATCACTTGGTGAATGGCTAAAATTTATACAAATTGGACTTATTGTAGTTATTATTGGAATACTATATTCACAAAAACAGCTTTTTAAACAACATTGTATTCCATTTGCAATGATGCTTGGTGGTGGTATATCCAATATTTTGGATAGATTTTTGCATGGTGGAGTTGTGGACTATATTTATTGGCATTATGGCTTTGATTTCCCTATTTTTAATTTTGCAGATATTATTATTGATTGTGGTATCGTGTTATTTATATGGCAAGCTCTTTTTTCTAAAACTCTCAAAACTACCAATTCTGTTCATTAATGTGGCAGTCCGTTTTTACAAGAATGGAGGATTTTCTTTATTTTTATGTTATAATGCGGGTCTTATAGTTTTAGTAGAGTGGTAGCGTAGCTCAGTTGGTAGAGCACTACCTTGACATGGTAGGGGTCGCTGGTTCGAGTCCAGTCGCAACCACCATTCTAATAATAGACATTAAATAATAATGAAACATTGGTATTGTCTTGATTATGGTCTAGAATCTTTTGCAATATTGCTAAACTTTGAGCAAGATTTTAAAAGATTTTGTGGTTCTATTTCTAGCATTTAGTGGGAGTGATTTCCCATTTTGCTGCACCTATACTTTCGGAATATATCTTCATATCCCGATAGAATCTTTTGTTGTCTATATTCTTAAGTTGTCTTATATAAAATGTAATGTCCCATATTTTGTCATAGTTGCACCTAATTTTGTCATAGTTGCATCTAGTACATAAAAAAATAATGTGATAATAAAGTCAATTAACCCCCATCCAGCACGATACTAAGTCTCTGTGGCAAACCTCTTGCAATGACCATGCTAAAACCAAAAATAATCCTGTCAATTATAGTTGAGAGTCAATAAAATTGTCTTTCTCTTAATTCTATTGTATATAGATTTTGTAAGAATCATACACCAATGCTTACAAAGCAATAATGATAAACATAGCTATAAAGATTGCTACTTTTTTATTTAAAAATAAATTCCTATATGCACCGACAATCCTAGCAAAATAGTGCTATTTATAAAATAAAGCTTAAAAAATCTACTATAGCACCTGTTGCCATATAGTCCCAGCTTTAGTTCTATTGTAGAGATTACGTATTGTTTGAGCTTAATTTTTTATTAAAATATATTTTTCATAATTTAAATTATATTATTGTAATAATAAATTTGTTATATAATTAAATATATTATATAAAATGTAATTTTTTATAATATTGTATATTACATGTATCATCAGAAGATGTGTCGTCTTGGGATTATTGTTGTAAACTTTATTCGATATTTTTATGCAATACTTAAAATGATTTTTGTGGATAGATGATTCTAATTTTGGTTGTATAAAGCATTTTTAAATTTCAGTGTATGTCAAGTAGCACTTTTGTAAACTATGGATATTTATTTGTAAATCGTAGTTTTAATGGCAGAAAATATAGTGTTATATTTAATTAATGCAAAAAGCTTATTGATTGTGGTTTGCTTAAGTTATTATGTTATTGCAAAGTAAGATGAGGGTGATTCTAAAAAACAGATAGATGAAGGTACATTTTGATTATTAGGATTATAGAACTTGATATTTCGTCTTAAGATACAATGTTATAATCAACGATTTGTAATAGTCTCTGGATATAAATCATGTTGCCATAATCGTTGTTTTGCCATTTCTTCAAATTGACTTCCGGATTTTCCATAATTTACATAAGGATCAATGCTTAATCCACCTCTAGGAGTAAATTTACCCCAAACCTCTAAATAACGTGGAGATAAGAGAGCAATTAAATCAGATGCAATTATGTTAATGCAGTCTTCATGGAAGCCGCCATGATTCCGAAAGCTAAAAAGATAGAGTTTTAATGATTTAGATTCTACAATATGAGAATCTGGAATGTAGCTTATATATATTGTTGCAAAATCAGGTTGTCCAGTAATTGGACATAAGGTGGTGAATTCTGGGCAATTGAACTTAATGAAATAATTATTTTGTGGATGTGGATTAGGGATAGATTCTAATAGCTTGGGATTGTAATCAAATGTGTATTCTGTTATTTTGCCAAGATGTTTTAAATTTTGTGCATTGTAAGTTGTCATGTATTTTCCTTTTATTTAAATAGAGTAGTATAACATAGAAAAATTTATGACTATTAATGATATTAAAATCCTTTATTGTAGGGCTTAAGGTGTTGTCTTGATTTATTATATGATAAGAGAAACACATTATTTTGATATTGTATTTGTATAACATACAAGTTTTTTTGTTAGAATCTAAACAAATCAGGTACATTATAGCATGTAGAGGGTATGCTTTGAAAAATAGTAAAAAAGGCTTTAAGAGGATTATTTGGGCATTTCTTTTTTCTTTGGCTGGATTAAAAGTGTGTTTCAAAGAAGAATGGGCATTTCGAGTTGTCGTCTTGTGTTTTATAATCTTTGGTTTCTTGGCTTATTTCTTAGCCCATGATTTTGTTGAATTTACCTTATTGTGTCTGCCTTTATTTTTAATGGTTTTTGCTGAAATTGCTAATACTGCTATTGAAAAAATTATTGATTTAGTATCGCCCGGTTTTCATCCATTGGCACGGGAAGCTAAAGATATTGGTAGCAGCTTGCAATTTGTGAGTCTTGTTTTTGCTGCTATTGTATGGTTTGTTTTTTTATTGAAAAAGTTTGTATTATAGTAATGTATTTTTTATAAAGTTTAATAAAGGATAAATGTTGCTTTTTACCAATGTTGAAATCCAAACAATATGTAGTCGTTATGATAGTGTAGAAATTCCACAAAACGCCGTCATTATAGAGGGAAATTGGGATAGCTTTGTGAAACAAGAATATATTACGGCGTTGCGTTTGCAGATAGGTAAACACAAACATGAAATACATATTGTTTTTAAAAATGCAAAAGTTGGTATTATTTTTATGCTTTTGTTAAAAGATACTTTAGAGTTTCATCGTATTACACATGTATATCTTTATAGTGATAGTTTGCATATTATTAACCTTTCATCATTTGTTTTTTCTCACTCTTATGAGCTTTACCTCAATCGTTTATTGTTTACTGCCATGAATACAACGGAGTTAAACAAAATAGATTCCTATACAGGAAGAAAAAAAACTGCTATACTTATACAATTTTTAGAATTTATTGGTAAATGGAGTTATGATTTTTATAAGAGTTCTATGGCATTTTTTAATTTTATGGGGATACTTTTACATTTTTTTGTGTTATCCTGCCTTAAGCCATCGCATTTACGTTTAAAATCCCTAATATTTCATATTTATGAACAAGGTTTCAAGGCCTTACCAATAGGACTTATTACATCTCTTATTATTGGATATGCCATTACCTTACAGGGAGCATACCAGTTAGATTCAATGGGAGTTCCTATTATGAGTGTTGATACAACTGCAAAGCTTGCATTACGTGAAATGGGTCCATTTATTTTAGCACTAGTTATTGCCGGACGTAGTGCTTCGAGTTTTACGGCACAGCTTGGTTCTATGCGATTAACTGAGGAGCTATCAGCTATGCAAGCTATGAATCTTAATATTTTTTATTTTCTTATTATTCCTAGAATCTTAGCTTTAGTCATCGTTATGCCGCTTATGGTTTTTGCAGCTGATGCTATTGCGTTATTTGGAGGTATGATTGCTATTAAGACAAGTATCAATATCGGCTTTGAAGCATATTTGGAAAGGTTTTATGAGACGGTTTCTATTACGCATTTTTGGATAGGTGTGGTTAAAGCCCCTGTATTTGGAGCAATTATTGGTATTGTGGGGTGCTTTCATGGTTTGGAATGTAAAGGTGATACGCAGTCTATTGGTAGAATGACGACAATTAGTGTTGTTAATGCAATTTTTTGGATTATTGCAGCAAATGCTATTTTTTCATTTATTTTCACGAGGTATAACCTATGAATGTTGTCGAAGTCAAAAATTTAACTACATATTATGGTAATACATTGATTCATGATAATATAAGTTTTTATGTAAAAAAGGGAGAAATATTTTCTATACTTGGAGGTAGTGGTAGTGGCAAAACCACATTATTGCATACTTTGATTTTCTTACATCGACCAGCTTATGGGGAAATTAGAATCTTTGATACAGATATTTGGACATTAAAAGATTATCAAAAATATACTGTTATGCAAAAAATGGGAGTTGTTTTCCAATTTGGTGCTTTGTTTAGTTCTCTAACGGTTTTAGAAAATGTTACAAGTTTACTTGAGGAGTATTCTTATTTTCCATCGCATTTGTATACAGATATTGCAAAATTTTGGCTTACAACGGTTGGACTTGACTTAAGTGTATGTGATAAATATGTGAATGAATTAAGCGGCGGTATGAAGAAAAGAGTTGCATTAGCAAGAGCCCTAAGTACAGAACCTAGCATACTTTTTTTAGATGAACCAACAAGTGGCTTAGATCCTGCTAGTGCTTGCAAATTTGATGATCTAATTGCTTCATTGAAAGAAAGGTTTGGCGTTACCATTGTAATGATTACTCATGATTTAGATAGTATTAAAGATGTAACAGATAGATTTATCCTCCTTGCAGATAAAAAAATCGAGTTTAGTGGTACGCTCAAGGAATTTGCTAATGAAGCAAATAATGGATTACATAAAGGTAGCCTTTTTCATTCATCAAGAGGAGAAAAATATTGGAAAAATCTATAAAGGATTGAGAGATGGAACGCAATGTAAATTATACGCTTATAGGGGCAATTTTTTGTATTCTTACTATCGCAATGATTGCTTTTATCTTTTGGATTGGTAGGTTTGGTATTGATGAGAGAAGAGTAAAAATTTATAAGGTGTATACACAAGATGAGGTTTCTGGTATTAGCACAAATACGCCGGTAAAATTTAAGGGCATAACGGTTGGCAATGTCGTGGGTATGGGTTTTAAAAAAGGCGAGATTGGTACTGTGCAAATTGATGTGGCAATTAATAAAAAAATTCCTGTTCGTGAAGGCTCTGATTTAATAATAGATTCTGATGGTTTTGTGGGTATGAATTATTTGAATCTAAGACAAAACGAAAAAGGTAAGATTATAGAAAATGATGATGAGGCTACATTATTTTTAACAAAAAATACATTAGGTAAGATTTTAGAAAGTGCAGCAGGTATGAGTTCAGATTTGCAAGAAATCGTAAATAATGTGAAAGTGGTAGCAGATAGCAAGAATTTAGCAGATATTCGTGATATGCTTTTGTCGTTAGAAGGGACAAAACAACATCTTGATGCTACCTTAGTAAGTGCCAACAAATTATTAAAAGATTTAGACCAAGCATTGTTAAAGGGAGATTTTAATTTTAAAGAAATCTTGGTCCCTATTTTAAATAGAAGCAATATGAGCTTGCAGATTCTTAATACTTTTCTTGAAAAAGGCAATCATTTTATGGATAGGCTAGAGAGAGACCCATATGAGACGTTGCTTGGAAAACGTAATTAAGGAGACTATGATGTGTGATTATACTAAACAAGATTTCTATCTTAAGAAGATATTACTATTTTGCGTACAAATCTGTTTTTTTGCTACCACAGTAATTAGTTTACATGGTTGTTTAAATGTGAATCTCAAGTCTGTTTTACCCAATCAAATTTATTATAGTCTTGATGCTATTGCTTTAGAATCGCAATGTAAAAATCCTACATCTCGTCTTGCTCTAAATGTTTCCGTATTATCGCCATTTGATGGAAAGGATATTTTGGTATATAATGAAAAAACTGAAATTACAATATTAGAGACATATAAATGGATTGATTTGCCAAAGAATATGATACGCAATGCTTTTTTGAAGATTGCATTGAATCATTGTATGCAGGTGGAGCAAAATCCATCGATTACACAAAAGATTAAAACATTACGTTTAAATATTAATGAGCTTTATGTGAAGATGCAAAGTGATACTAATAATGCTCATATTTACTTAAATTATGAGGTTATTGGTCATGATATGAATAGAATAAAAAGTGGAATAGTTACAAGCAATATGCAAGATACAAATCCTGCTAAAGCCTTGCAAGATACTGTATCTGATGCCCTCAATAAGGTTGCCTTACAAATTAAAAATGTGAATTAGTGTTGAGAATTTATGATTGTAAATATAACTAAATCAATCACATATTCATAACAACGTGATACAATATATATTTTATTTGAAAGGATAAGTATATGGAATTAAGGCTTGCTAGAGAATCATTAAAGGCAGATTCACAATCACAAAACATAACATTTGAAGAAATTGCTAAGATTGTAGACCAGAATGGTAAAAAAGGTGCGGTATTTTATTTTGATAGAGATAATACAGAAAAAGATATAAAGAAGCTGGAATCTTATTTTGAAAATAAAAATCGTTCTATTTTGATGCGTGAACTTCATTATAGTATGGATAGTAAAGATTATGTGTATGAGATTCACATTTTGTAAAATTGAACTTATTTCTGACTATATGGAGATTAGTGGATAGAGAGATGTGTGGTAATCAAGCAATCGCATCAAATCATGGTTATACCATAGCTCATAGCCCTGATGCTGATGATATTTTTATGTATTATGCTATTAAATTTGGTTGGATTACATCGCCTTATACATTACACAATATCGCTCTTGATATTGAAACTTTGAATCTTGCTTGTTTAGAAGGCGTATATGATATTAGTGCTATTTCTTTTTCATTATATCCACATATTTGCCAAGAATATGTATTGTTAAGAACAGGTATGAGCTTTGGTAATGGCTATGGACCAAAAATGGTAAAAAGAAAAGGCACAACTTTAAAACGCAATTTTAAAGTTGCTTTGAGTGGAGCCAATACTACTAATGCTATGCTTTTTAAGCTTAGATTCCCACATGCACATATTATTTATACAAATTTTTTAGAAATCGAAGAATGTGTTTTGAGTGGAAAGGCTGATGCTGGTGTTTTAATACATGAATCGATTCTAAATTTTTCTAGCGAACTTGAGGTAGAAGTTTTTATATGGGATATTTGGCAGGAACTTTCCAAAGGCGATTTTCCTTTGCCGCTTGGTGGCATGGCATTGCGACGTTCTATTCCTCTTAATCGTGCTATTATTTTGGAGCAAATTCTTACAAAAGCTATACAGATCGGATTGCGTTATAAGCCGTTATTATCGAGTATGTTGCTTGACAATAATTTAGTGCGAATTAAGGCAGGAGAACTTGAGGAATATTTAAATCTTTATGCTAATGAATCTTCTCACACTCTAAGTCAAATACAGTTTTGTGCCTTAGAAAAATTGTATGAAATTGGTTATAATGCGGGATTATATTCTAAAAAAATAGCTCTCAATAATTATCTTATTCCTAAAGAATATCAAGATATCCGTTACAGCTAGTTAATGATTGAAAATTTGTATTTTTAATAGATTTGGTGCTATAGATTCTGCAGAATTGTATATATAATATATGATGATACAAAGCTTGATGACATATCGTTTCTTCTAAGATATTGGAATCTATTTAGGAAATTTAATGATTCTGACAACTTATTGTGTGAAATATTTGAAATATTGCTATGTCAATCCGTATCCTATGTGTTTCCTGTTGTTTTAAAGCCATTACATCCAATCAATAATTTTTGCTACCTCATACACAGGAATACATTTTACATTGCCTTTATAGCCTTTTGGTGTATTTGGGACAATGGCAGTCGTAAAACCAAAATTTTCTAATTCTTTCAGACGCATTTCTAATGATCCGATTTCTCTTATATCACCGATTAAGCTAACTTCTCCTAAAAATGCAGTACTTGCCTTTAAGACTCTGTTTTTATAACTAGAAAGAATGCTAGCTATAAGGGCTAAATCAGCACTTGTTTCACTAATTTTAATTCCACCTGCAACATTCACAAAAACATCATGACGATGTAACATAATACCCAATTTTTTTTCTAAAAGAGCTAGAATCATATTAAGGCGATTGGTATCAAAACCATTCGCCAATCGTTTTGGTACTCCGAATTCATTTTCAAAAGTAAGTGCCTGAATCTCAACTACTAGACACCTACTACCTTCGCATATTGCTACTGCTGCACTGCCAGGCATATCTCGTTTTTTATTGAAAAACTTTTTTGTTGCTTCATTTGCACTTACTAAACCATATTCTTTCATTTCAAAGATTCCGATTTCACTTGTTGTCCCAAAGCGATTTTTAAAACCCCTTAGAATTTTAAGTTCGCTATTTTTTTCCCCCTCGAAATACAATACGCAATCTACCATATGTTCCAATACTCTAGGTCCAGCAATTTGTCCATCTTTTGTAATATGTCCGATTATAAATATTGCGATGTTGAGGTTTTTTGCCATGCGCATAAGCTCAAAGGTAATTTCACGAACTTGTGAAACAGAGCCTGGTGCAGCTGTTAAGTTTGGAGAATACATGGTTTGGATAGAATCTATAATGCAAACCTCAAATTGTGTATTCAATATATTTTCTTTTATTTCCATGATATTAATTTCGCTAAGCAAGAATAATAAATCGCTTAAGCAATGGCATCGTTTTGCTCGATTATAAATCTGACTTAAACTTTCTTCACCACTTACATACAGAATCTTTTTACCATTTTTTGCTAAATCACCGGCTATTTTTAGTAAAAGTGTGGATTTGCCAATGCCTGGACTTCCACCAACAAGATATAATCCCCCTTTTACTATCCCACCACCAAGAACAATATCAAGCTCACTTTGTGTAGAGCTAAATCTCTCAAGACTTTCCTCTTGTATTTGTGTAATTGGAATAGGCTTCGAATCTTTTTGTTTTGTATTTGTTTGCAGATGTTGTATTTGGGCTTTATTTAATTCCACTAAACTTTCCCAAGAATCGCAATTTGGACATTTTCCTACCCATTTGCTACTTTGCCAACCACAATGTTGACATTCATAAAGACTTGATTTTTTTGTTGGTTTCATTATTCTTAGCTTTTTTGGAATCTAAGATAAAAAATTTTCATAAAAACTACTGATAAATACAATTAAAATTACAAATGGCAAAACATATTTCACATACAAGAACCATACGTCAATAATGTTTTTATATTTTTCGCTACCATTAAGGATTTCTCGCTTTGCCTCATCTTTTAGAACATATCCGACGAATAAACAGCAGCCAAGTGAAGTGAATATAAAAAATATTGTAGCACTAATAGTATCAAAAGCATCAAAAATACTTTTACCAAAAATAACAATATTTTTCCATATATTATCCCCTAAGATAGATGGGATATTGCCTAGAATGAAGATTCCAAAAAGCACAATAAAAACTGCTAATTTTTTATTAATGTGTAATTTCTCCTCTAAGACTGAAATGATAACTTGATAGATTGGCAATGTAGTGGTAAGTGCAGCAAGCATTAACAGTATAAAAAAAGCTATCATAAAAAATGTTCCACCGTGCATTTGTGAAAAAACAATAGGCAGACTTTCGAAAACAAGGCTTGGACCTTTGTTTGGTTCTACACCAAAACTAAAAAGAGATGGAAAAATCATAAATCCAGCCAATACAGCAATCAAGGTATTAACGATGCCTGTAATCAATGATGTTTTAAGTAATTGTTCATTTTTATGTAAATGCGATGATAATGTTATCATAACACCAAATCCTAGCGAAAGTGCAAAGAATACTTGTCCTAAAACATCAACAAAGAGTTTAACGGTAATTTTACTAAAATCTGGCGTAAGATAGTAAACAACTCCTTCCATAGCACCCGGTAGTGTAATATTGCGAATAACCATACCCAACATGATGAAAAATAATAATGGCATAAGAATTTTTGCTACACGTTCAATACCATCGATAACCCCACGTGTAAGTGCGTAATAATTTACTGCTACAAAAAAGAAAGTCGCAATCATGATTTCTATTGGTGCATTAGTGATATGTGCTTTATAAAATTCATTGGTTGTTGTGGCATCGAGATTGGGTGGCAAGGTAAAATTGCCCACAATAGTTTGATAGATATAGTTTAAAACCCAGCCCCCTATTGCCATATAATAAGCCATAATTCCAAATGCACCAATAAGCCCTGTTATGCCAACAACTTTCCATAAAGGTGAAATTTTTTTACCATTTGCTTCGCCACTAAAGCAGTCTAGTGAATTTTTGTGAGCTCTTCGTCCAATAGCATTTTCTACTAATATCATAGGAATACCTATGACAACCATTGCGATGCAAAATACCATTACATACGCACCACCACCATTTTGTCCTACTAGATATGGGAATCTCCAAGTGGCACCAAATCCTATTGTAGCTCCAGCAACGGTTAAAATATATGCAAATTGCGAACTCCAAACTTGTCTTTGCATAGCTCTCCTTTCATTATTGCAAAAATATTATCTAGTTTTTTATACTATCATTAAAATCTATGAGTGAGTGAAAAACATAATATAAATTAGCAAATAAATTATCATATTTTACATTAGGTAACATGCAATAAGTATAAAATTACAATTTTATACACTAACAGCTGTACTTCGCAACATGGTATCACAATGCTATTAAAAAGTAGAAAAACTCAATCAATATATTTTACAATAATACCATTATTACTATTAATTTTTAGATACAATGGCACATTTAACACATTTTATACGGAACTTTAGAAGCCAAGGAGGGATGAGATGAAAGATACAAAAATATCTATTATTTTACTCGCACTCATAGCGGAATGTTGCATTATTTATGCAAGTGTGCTTGTTAAAATCACAGCTATGTCGGCTATCAATCTTGGTTTTTATAGGGTTACTCTTGCTTTGCCAATCTTTTTTGTAATTGCCTATTATCGTAGCAATATATTCTTGTTTTCTTTGCGTGATGTAAGTTTTATGCTTTTAGCTGGGATTTTCTTTGCACTCGATTTATTGTTTTTTAACTTAGCATTACGCAACACAAGTGTTGCAAATGTGAATCTCATAGCGGCTTTAGTGTGTTTTATATTGGTGCCTATTGGTGTGATATTTTTTCACGAAAAAATGAAAAAAAGTTTTTTGCTTGGTGGTATTATAGCAGTTTGTGGTGTAGTGATATTGATTAAGGGTAGGGGAATAGATAGTAATGCAAGTATCTATGGAGATTTTCTCGCATTACTCAGTGTATTGTGTTATGGATTATTTTTAGCATTGATATATAAATTACGACGTAAATATGGGACAATGGAAATTATGTTTTTTGCATGCTTTGGTTCAAGTATTACGCTTTTTGTCTTAGCTCTTTGTATTGAGGGATTCCAAATTCCACAAAATTGTGATGAATGGTGGCTTGTTATTTTGATTGCATTCTTTGGGCAAGTTGTGGGACAAGGGTTCTTTAACTATATTATGGGAAAAGTAAACACACAGACTTCATCGTTGCTTTTACTTTTTTCACCAGCTATTGCAGCATTAATGGGGTTTTTACTATTGGGCGAGAAACTCGGATTTTTTGAAATTATTGGTATTATCATTATTATGATTGGTGTATATTTTGCAAAGAGACAAGCATATTAATTCAAAATATTTTTCTATAAAGATGTATAATTGTTAAATTTTGGATTTAAAAGAAGTAAGTTTGGATTCTGTAATATTGTATAAAAACTAGCTAAAACTTTATATAATACTTTTTATAAAAATAACGCCTAAAGGCATATTATGATACTTTTAATTGATAATTATGATTCATTTACCTATAATATTTATCAGCTTATTGGCAAATTAGGTTTTGAGGTTGTGGTAAAACGTAATGACGAAATACAGATAACAGACATTCGATTGCTTAATCCCACGCATATTATTTTGGGTCCTGGACCAAATAACCCTAAAGATTCTAAAATCTGCCTTGATATAATTTCGCATCTTAAGGGGGAATATCCTATTCTTGGAATCTGCCTCGGACATGAAGCCATATTGTATGCATTTGGTGTCCCTATTGTTAATGCTACGCATATTGTGCATGGTAAGATTTCATTGCTGAATCATTGTGAAGATGGAATATTTACTAATATTCCACAGCAAATCCCTGTTACTCGCTATCATTCGTTAGTAGCAAAAAGAGAAAATATCCCAGATGAATTTGCTATTACAGCAATAAGTGATGATAATGAAATAATGGCAGTATCACATAAAAATTATCCCCTTGTTGGATTACAATTTCACCCAGAATCTATTGGCACAGAATATGGTGAAAAAATGATTCTAAATTTTATTCATTATAAAAGACATGCTATTCCTGTTAAAGCTTTCTTGCATAAGCTTGCAAATTTAGAGGATTTGAGCTTTGTTGAAAGCTATGATTTAATGGAATGTATTGCAGAGGGTGATTTGACTAAAGTCCAATTAGGCAGTCTCATTACAAGTTTTTATGCTAAAAAACCGACTAGCAATGAATTAGCAGCATTTGCTAGTCTTTTAGTCACAAAGGCAGAATCATTCTCTATAAATGATGAGAAACATATTGATATTGTTGGTACAGGAGGAAGTGCTAGAAAAACCTTTAATGTATCAAGCACGGTGGCTATATTGTTAGCGAGTATGGGGCTGAAAGTAGTCAAACATGGCAATAATGGTGTAACAAGTAAAAGTGGTAGTGCTGATTTGCTCTATCATTTGGGAATCAATATTAATATGGATATGCGAACATGTGAAAAATGCTATGATGAGTTGGGCATTACATTCCTTTTTGCTCCAAAGATTCATAATGTATTAAAACATGTGCAGCATGCAAGAAGAGAGCTTGGATTCAAAAGTATCTTTAATTTACTTGGTCCATTGAGCAATCCATTGCGTCCTACACATAGTCTTATTGGAGTATTTGATAGCGAATATACAGATGTTATGGCAAATGCTCTCAATATGTTAGGGTCAAAACGTGCCATGGTGGTTAGTGGTCTTGATGGCATTGATGAATTTAGTTTGTGTGGTGTTACACAGGTGAGTGAGCTTGATAATGGAAGTATAAAAAAATATCATTTTAATCCAAAAGATTATGGTATAGAATTAGCAAAATTCACGGAATTAAAAGGTGGTGATGTGCATGAAAATGTCGCTATTACTTTGGATATTTTAAGTGGTAATGAAAGTAAAAAGGCAGATTTAGTTGCATTGAATGCCGGAGCGAGCCTTTATTTGTATGGTAAGGCAGAGAGTATAGAATCTGGATTCCATCAAGCAAAAGATTTTTTAAAAAGTAAGAAAGCACTTGCTACACTAGAGATGTTTAAAAAACTAAGTCATTCATAGGTTACTATTAGTAACATATATATTTATTTTTTATTAGGCGAATAACTCCAATATTATAAGTTTTAGACTCCTATTCTTAGGTATTTTTTAATAAAACCGTTATAACAAAAAAGACATATACTTTATTATTCACCAAAAAAAAAAAAACGATTTTTCTTTAAGCTAAAAGTAATGTTATAAAGCTTACAATTTCAAAGAAATTATTTTATAAGAAGCAAGGTTAGAATATGTTGATAGTTTGAATCTTGTCGTGTCTTTAAAATATTTAATATTAGGGATATGATGTCCAAATTGAGTTTTTCTTTAAGGTTAATTAATGTATGTTAGGAGTATAGTTTGATTTGTAAGGACTAAATTATGTCAGAAATTATTTTAGATTCAAATATTTTTATTACTTCTAAAACAGATTTAAAGGGCAATATTTTATATTGTAATCAAGAGTTTTTGAAGTATGCTGGGTATAATGAGGAGGAGACACTTTTTAAACCTCATAATTTGGTACGACATGAGGATATGCCAAGAAGTGTTTTTAAAATATTGTGGAATCACATAAAGAGGGGAGAAGAAGTATTTGCTTTTGTTAAAAATAAAACAAAAAATAATGATTACTATTGGGTTTTTGCCAATGTTACTCCAAATTATGATGCCAATAATTGCATTGTTGGTTATTATTCTGTTAGACGAAAAGCAAATCCTAAAGCCATTGATGCCATTTCAAATCTTTATGCACAAGTGTTGCAAATAGAGCTTCAAAAGGGATTAAAAGAAGCCCAAGAATATATTTTAAATGCTAGTAAGAGTCTTAATCTAAGTTATAATCATTTTATAATCAATTTACAAAGAAATGGTAATGCAAAATAAACTTTTATTTTTTATTTTCATCAGCACTTGTGTACTTTGTATTATTGCCGGTGTTATGTTTTTTCATGGATCATTATACATTGCGATTATTTTAAGTATTTTGGTCATTTTACATATTTTATTTATCTTTTTTGAAAAGAAAAATGAGAATTTTCTACAAAGAATAATTACTGTTACGCGACATGCGAAAGAGGGAGATTTTGAGGCAAGAGTGATACATTTACGTGGTGATTCTAGGCTGTGTGAGTTGAGTCAAAATATTAATGTTCTACTAGATAATTTGGAAGCTTTTTTGCGTGAAGTTAATACTTCAGTTACTGCTTCACAAAACAATGAATTTTATCGTAAGGCGTTTGGTGAGGGTTTACGTGGAACATTTATTAAAAATATTGAAAATATAAATTTTTGTCTTAAAAGCATTGAAACAAATGCAAAAGAGAGTGTCCAAAATTCTCTTGCAAAATCTTTAATGAATATGAGTTTAGATAATCAGAATCACGACTTAACACGGATAAGTGCTGATTTATCTAAAGATATGATAGAAGTTAAGCAGGTAGAAGATGAAATCTATTCTCTCATGCAAATTGCTCATAATAGTAAAGATGACATTGTTGAAAGTCAAGAAATAATAAATAATTTACTTGCCCTTATTACACAGAGCAATGAATCTATTGCGAGTTTTTCACAGCGTTCACAAGATATTGGTCAAGTTATTTCCCTTATTGTGGGTATTGCAGCACAAACTAATCTTTTGGCTCTTAATGCTTCTATTGAAGCAGCGAGGGCTGGAGAACATGGACGTGGCTTTGCTGTAGTAGCAAATGAAGTGCGACAATTGGCAGAAAATACTCGCAAAGCTACGAATGAAATATCTTTGGTTATACAAACAATGCAACAAGAGATTGCGACGATACAAGCAGGAATTGAACAAACCCATAAAGTTATGAGTGAAACTCAGACTACAATATCTTCTTTTATAGAAGTTTTTGAGAATCTCAGTAACAATAGCAGACAGTTGAGTAGGGTATTTAAGGAAGTGCAAAAAAGTCTCATCGTTAATGTTGCAAAATTGGAGCATATTCTTTATAAATCAAATGCTTATTTAAGCTTTAAACTTTTGAAACCGGCACAAGATTTTACAATGCAACATGCCATTTCTCATTTATTTGAAGATGAGAATTTTAAGAAAACTTTATTGACAATTATTGGTGAAAAAGAAGTTTTGCAAAGTAAAGAAAAAATCACAATGTATGTAATGAATGCTTTAGAAAAGCTTAATTTACAAGAGTTGAGTAGTGCAGATATTGACTATATAGTAAAAAATTTGGAATCAATGGAGACTGAAAGTCGCCAAATTATTAATAAGCTTGATAATGGGTAATGTAGTTGTTCATATTGTTTTTACGATATGAAATTACAGATATAGGATTATTTTGTTTTTATTGTTGTATCTATTTTTCTAGCTTCTATCTTTGTGGGTCTAATAATAATGGTTGAATGGGCGTGTGAGATTTTAGAATCTCCATTATTACCCTATAAGATTTTAGATTCTCATACACAAATGTTAGTCCGTCATGTTGAGAGTATGAAATATCCGAAACATCTAAAATTTTAGAATCTAGAAAGATTTTAGATTCTATGAGGTTACAAGGGATTCTAAAAAAAGAGAATATACAATTCTTTTGAAAGATTCTATGCAGATTCTAGATTTTTAGATATTTCGCTTCGCTCAATATGACGTATTTATAGAATTTAGAATCTACTTCACTACAAACACAATGAACAAACGAAGAAATTTACCAATCCAGAAATGCAGAATATACCTATATACGTATTGGATATTTGCAGATTGATAAAAGAGGGAGTTTTGGTGAGGTTTTTTGCGATATATTTTTAGTAAAGAGCAAAGTATCAGTTTAGTCTATCAAGATGGCAATCAAGGTGATTGGGATATAAAGATAAATGACGCAAAGATTGAGGCAGAGATCTCTAGCCTTGATGTGAAGAATCGATTTCAAAATAAACATATTAAAGATACTCAACATTGCGATTATATCTGCTTCATAGGAGTAGTGCCAAATGCTCTGTATATGAGATTAGAAAAGATAAAAAGAGATTGATTTTTTTATACTTCATAACCCCCGTGGAGAAAGGAGCACAGAAGGCTGGATATAAATGGAATTTTAAATCACAAGATATGCAAGAAGTAAAAATGAAAGAGGAAGTCGTATCGTTTTTTTGTGAAAAAATTGGATTAAACAAAAAACTATTAAAAAGATATTGAAAAATAAGGGTATAAACAGAAAAATTATTATAATAGCATTGTTTATTATATTGTTTTCCAAATAGTTTAATTATAATTTATATAGAGTTAATTTTTGAACGCAATGAAACACAAAAAAGTTTTAATCATTGATAATTATGATTCTTTTACCTATAATATCGTGTGCTATCTTAGGCAGCTTAAAGCAAAGGTGCAAGTGATTAAAAGTGATGAGGTAGATTGTGCAAAAAAGCTAGAATCTTTTTGCTTTTCTCATCTTATTATTTCACCGGGTCCAAATGCTCCAAAACAAGCTCCGCTAAGTATAGAGGCGATTTTGCATTTTGCCAAAACCAAGAAAATTTTGGGTGTATGTTTGGGTTATCAATGTGTCGTTGAGGCTTATGGTGGGGAGATAGCAAGGCTAGATTCTCCAAAGCATGGCAAAGTAGTGACTATCACGCATATTCCAGATGAATTATTCAAAGGGATTCCAAAAGAATTTGAGGTGTGTTTGTATCATTCTTTGCATGCCAAAACTCTACCGACTTGTCTTAAAAGCCTTGCTGTAAGTAAGGAGGGAATCGAAATGGCACTTGTGCATAGAATCTATCCTACTTTTGGTGTGCAGTTTCACCCAGAAGCTATATTAAGTCAATATGGCAAAAGGCTTTTTAAGAATTTTCTTTATTTGTAGGTTGATATTATGATTGCTTGGGGGTTTTATGCTATTTTATAGTAATGCTAAAGAGGAATGAGAGATAGGCAGCTTATAGATTGGATTTTGTGATTGCAGATTTTGTAAAATGATTATAAAGATTGAAAGACCACCCTAAGTCAAGATGGAATATAAATTTAGTTTTGAAAATCTTGTCCTTTACCCTTAACTTAGACCAGCTTTCATTTCTTGCAATGGTTGCAGAAATCCATAAATGCTTATTTTAGAATCTAATTTTTTAGAGTCTAAGCAAGAGTTTTCCCTAAATAATTCTTTAAAAGCATGTTATGAAAACAGTATTATTCCACTTTTATTTTTTAGATAGTAATCACTTCATCAACTGATGTTCTATCGTTGGCACTAATTTTTTATTATGTAGTACTTTGTGATTATCTTTTCCCCAAGTTATAACGCCTTATTTTATTATATTTATCTTTAACTATGATTTGGGTATCACCTACTTGTGTTATAGATTCTGTGATTTTTAGTGCCTGTGTGGGAGTGTCCCAAATCGTGCAATAGTTACTCATCTTAGATTCCACACTCTCCATATAATGCCTCATCGCCAAAGTATCGCTTCTCATTTTTGCCCTTTAGCACAGCATAACCTCCCTCGTTTAGCTCA
>CASFZH010000004.1 GCA_949299115.1 uncultured Helicobacter sp.
CAATATTGGTGGAGACTTCAGACCATGAGTTACTTTTCCATACTGTGAAATTATTGATATGAAAATCACTTGCTTTTAATGTGCCTGTGCGTATTTCAAGATTTTGTAAGAATGTAGTATCAGTGATACCAGATAAATCAAGAGTAGAGTTAGACCCAGCAGTAGGCAAACCTATAGCCTGTATAAAACCACCATAGAAGTTTTTGCCTGTGGCAGAGACAGTATTGAGTGGGCGAATACCAGCAGCACCAGTACACCAGCCATTACAGCTCCTAATATTATCTATTGTTATATCAGCATTCAAAGCCTTGAGGTTTAACTTTCCTTCAGAACCCAAAATACCATCGGTATTAAACTGTACATTTTTCACATAAATATTATGTGTGTCTGTTGCTTCAACATTAAATGTCATACCAGCGGTAAAGTTTGAGTGATTTATCAAATCTACATTAATGTCCGCATTTGCCTTGAATTGTGCGGTATAACCAAAAGCCTGACCAAAGACATAACCACCATTTTTCAATGTACCTATGTTGATTTCACCTTGTTTTGTTTTTACCTCCATGGTTACCACGGCAGTTGGATTCCAATTTGGACCTGCGGTAATCTCGACATTTTTCATATCGACTTCATCGGCTTCAATATAGGCATTCCCTCTTGAGATAACATCATCAGCATAGAAATATGATTCGGTAGCAGTATTGGCAAAACGTCCATTATATACTCTACCTCGCATATCAAATTTGCTTGAGACAATTTGGTAATCTTCATAGTTTAAATAGCCAAATTTGAGTGTATCAGATTCTACATACATACGTCCTGCTGCTACAGTGCCTAACACAGAATTAGGTATATTAGATATATTATCTACTCTTACATTTTTACCATAGAGCTGGATAACACCTTCGCTTCCTGCTAGGTTAGGCGTATTGACCGTTACCTTACCGATAGTAATATCATATTTGCTATTATTGCTACCTATATTACCATTTTTTTTATAGTCTGTATTAATACTTATATTATTACCACCTGTGAAGTTACGCAACACAAGATGGTCTATATTTACATTAGCATTAGTATTGAGTGCCACATCATAGCCAAAGGCTTGTCCAAAGACATAATCGCCATTTCTAAATGTGCCTATATTAAGATTCCCACCCTGTTTGGTTATTAAATCCATTTTTACGACAGCATTAGCATTCCAATTTGGACCTGCAGTCATCTCTAAAACATTAATATTGACGTCATCGGCTTTAACCTTAGAATTACCTCTCACTATGACTTGATCCGCACGGAAATATGATTCTGTATTAGTATTAGCAAAGCTACCATTGGTTATCCCTGCTCGCATATCAAAGTTTTGTGAAACGATTTGGTAATCACTATAATTTAAATAGCCAAGCTTTAAAGTATTCGAATCGATATACATACGTCCTGCTGCTACAGTGCCTAACACTGACCCCGGTATATTAGATATATTATTTATCGTTACACCCTTGCCATAAAGCTCAATGACTCCTTCGCTTCCTGCTAGGTTGGCAGTATTGACAGTTACCTTGCCGATAGTGATGTCGTATTTTCTTCTATCATTATTGCCATAATAGATATTGTTTTTACTTGAGTCAGCATTGACAACCAAATGATTTCCACCTGTATAATTTCTAAATACAAGATGGTCTATATAGACATTGGTATTCGTATTTAGTGTAGCATAATAGCCTGTTGTCTGTCCAACAATAAAATCAGCATTACGTAATGTACCTATTTGTATAGTCGTGCCAGCCCCACCATTTAAATCCAAAAAAGTATTTTGCTTATTTCCAGCCGCACCCTCTATCTCTAATACTTTAATATTCATGGTATGAGCCTGTATCCACGAGTTATTCCCTACATTGACAAAGTCGGCGGTAAACCAACCCTGCCTACCATCACTATTTTCACGTCCGTCATTATAGCGATTATTCGCATAACTCCCATTTGTTATAGTCCCAATAAAGCTAAAGGCTTGGGCTCTATACATATTACGCGTTTTGTCATTGATGACTATTCGCCCATCGGTTACATTCATTTTAGTAAAGTTTACCCGTGTGTTAGCGGAGTGAATCTCGAGATTCCCCCCTGTCATATTTAATGTGGTATCCCAAATATTGATTTTCCCGCTTCCATTGGTATTCACTGCTGTGCTACTACTATTAGGACTAAGGTTACCCTCGATTTTCATACCACCACCATTATTGATAGTAATGCTAGAACCATTATTCATCGTTATATTATTACCCCAGAGATTAAACCATGAGTTTTGTGTCCCAGACTTAGCGACATTAAAGGCAGCACCAGAGATAGTCATCTTACCATCTGTGGAGACGAAGTCTACTGTAGCTCCACCACCAGTCCCCCATGCGTTTCCGGAGCCAAATGTTCCTGTAAGATACATATTCGCACCATATAGTTTGACATTCGCATATCCGAGTAGTCCACTTTGTCCGCCATTACCACCCCACCAATGTGTAGCATTTTTATTAGGATTTCTACTTGAGTTTCCAAGCACCAATCCCCTATTGCCATAATGCTGTGTTATGGAATATCCAAAAGTACTTGCTGTCCTTGTACCTGTGCTGTAATAATTATTGACTTTTGTTATATTCCAGCCACCACATGACCCAGTCGTTTGTCCGTTATTACACCAGTTATTTTGTTGATTTAAAATAAACTGTGTGATATTCACAAAATCCTGTGTTCTCGCATGAGATACTCCACACAAACTTAAAGCTACGAATGAAAATAGGGTGTGCTTTTTAAATGCACGTATTATAGAAAGACGGGGGGGGGGGGGTAATAATTTCTGCTTTAATGCTCTTTCATCATTTTTATGTGTTGCTAGACTACATGATAAGACATTGCTCATAAAAATATTTATATAGCCTATTGGGCTAAATCTAATATCTCTGCTGACTGCCTTTGTGTCTTTACATCGATACATGAGTTTGCGATAAAATTTCTTAGCTTGTCGCCTAAGATTCCAAGTGTATTGCGTATGTAATAATGCATCATGACTCACAGAACAACTAGATTGCTCACATCTATCCTGCACCTTGTGATGATTATGATGATTTTCCATAGAAACCCTCCCTTTTTAATTGTGTTTTTATTTAAATCATGAGATAAGCACGAACAACATGCAATACATTAGGATATTAACCCTAATTCTTACGATTACTACTCTCCCTAATGCTATTACCATGATAGCATAATTTTATCAAAAAGTAAACTATAAAAAGAGATTGCATCTGCAATACTTGATGTATATAAAATCATTATATTCTAATTAAGATAGTAAAATATATGTAAAAAATTAGAAAAACTATATTATTAAGATTTTATCGAACATATTATGAATTATGTGCGAATGTTTTTCCATGTGCTTGCACTTTATAGAGTGCTTGTGCCTTATGGATTTTGTGTTTGTGATATGCTCGATAGCACTGCTTTAATTTAAAGCCATTTTTCTACAATATTTCGCCTAAAGGCTTAACATCATGATTCTAAAATCGAAATCCTAGATTATCATGAATCCACTGGCAAGAATTCTCGCAATAATAAGAAAGATAACAACGAGATTCTAGATTCTTAGATATTTCGCTTCGCTCAATATGACGTATTTATAGAATCTAGATTCTGTATTGTAGAATCTATACTTTAGATATTTCGGGTTGCAAGATTCTAGAATCATATTGCTTCCAAGATTCACAATATTAGGATTCTAGATTTATTGAGATAATGACATATCTTTCAACGATTAGTCTATACACAGTCATTAAATTTTTCTAAATAACTCATTTATATCACAAATGAAAATTGCTATATTTCTTGTTTAAGATATTGTGATATGGCACAAAGTTTTCGTTAAACCATACTCCTAGATTTTTATGCCACAAAATACCATACAACTTGTAAAAATAAACTATACATATTCAATCTCTTAGAATCTATAAAAGTATAAAATTGGATTCCAAAACACTAAGCATCATGCTTATTATGTTTTCATTAATCAAGGCTATCTTACTTTTTAATTTAGATAATTCACAAGAGAGAGATTGTTAATACGATTGGTAGATGATAAGACTGCCTGATAATTATTGCTAAGATTTGTAAATTTATTATATGTTTCTGCTAAATCCGTGCCGATTGTATCGCCTTTGATGCCGCTTACTTGCGTTTTAATAATTTCATTACGTTGGATAGAGTTTTGGAATGTGCGTGTATGTGCTCCATTTTTTGAAATGATTTTTTCAAGATGATCGCTTAAATGATCTATTAATTCAATGGCATTTTGGATTCCTATATTTTGCATGGTCTCATCATAACGTTGTCCATGCAATGCACCAGCCCGATACATACCATCACGCACAGATTGGATAGCTTTGTCAAGCCCTTTAAAAAAGTGAATTTTTGGGTCATCAATCACTAGAGAACCATTGGCGTTGATTCGGATATTCGACATGGAATCTCGAATAGCCTCTTTGCTAAAATTATCTTGATTTTTATCATAAAACATCATAGTCATACGCGTAATCGAACGTAAATTGTCTTGAATAAGAATTTTGCCTTCGCTGTCAAATTCAATATTGATGTTTACTTTAGCACGTTCTAATAACTCTTCATATGCATCTTTTTGGGCTTGAGTAGGCTTATTTCCTTTTAATTGTGCAGCACTTAAACTTTTGTCATCTTCATTACTGTAATTTAATGCGATAGACATGGCGTCCATAAGCTGACGGTATGTTACAGAATCTCCATCGCTTATTGTTACTTCGGGTGGCTCATCATAAGGATTAAATAATGGAATTTTTATGGTTTTAGAATCATCTTTTTGAGAAGGTAACTCCAAAAAACTTCCTTGTTTTGTAAAAGTAACTGTAGCATTCAACTCTATCCCATTGTGGTCATGTAATTTAAAGCCATACGTTTTTCCATTGAGCGTACCATCTGTAACTTCAATAAGCTTTGTATTATTTTTTGCAAGAATTGATGTCCCCGATATAGTCTGTGCGATATTACCACGTAGTTTTGAACCAAGCTGTTGGAATCCGGTCTTTGTGTATCTCACACCAAGACTTGAGGTAAAACCATCTACTATCGCATTATTCTCATCTAAGCTTTCTAGCTGTATGGAAAAACCTCTTTCACCATCAAATGGTGGCTTTAATGTATCTGTGCTTTTATTGCGTACATTTCTATCATAAATATTAATTTGTCCATGATCCAAATCCACGTCAATATTACCACCAAAATATTCTTTAATGGCATCAAATAAGTCTCTTATCTCTTTTCCTCTAATATCAAAAACAAATGGTTCTCCAAGCTCTCTAGTGCTGATTTTTCCATCTTTTTCATTTGGTGGTGTACCAGAGATTCTAATAAATCTTGTTTCTGTGGATACTATATCCTCTAATTTTGTATCAACTTCTGTCATTACATTGTCTTTGCGTATAAGCGTTGTTGGGATATGTGTAACACGATTGTCATATAAATCATTGACCCCTGTGAGAGTGTTGGTATCAAATTCCGATGTAAGATTTTGTTGGCTATATACCTTTATTCTTGCCCCCATTTTTTCAAGTTCACCTATGTCATCAACATCGACATTGCTTGAAATCATGTGAAAATCTATACTAGAGCTACCCGGCTTTAAGTCTTTGATTTCAATTTGTCCCCACTTATTGAGACGCACCTCTACCACTTGTGTTGCATTGGTATTGCCAAAAGCTTTACCAATTCTGTCAAGCAAATCCCCTACTTTTGTGGCATTATTTGGGTGAGAAAATCCTACATCAAGTGCAAATTTTGCTTTAAAGCTTTGCCCTCGACTATTTACGCCTTGTACATAAAAATATTCCTTGCCATTATTACGTGGATCATTATCATTGTCGCCTATCATATCACGCAATGTATCTTCTTCTGTGAGATATACTTCTGTTGGTTCACTATGTTTTTCTGAATTATCCATAACTGCAGGATATAGTCGTGTCTGATTTAACATTCTTACGTTTGTTGTAATAAGCCGATGCTTATCATTGTCATAACCATAAAAAAGCTCGTCTCCTGTGATATTAAATGGAATAAGATTCTTAGAACTCACTAGTGCATTTAACTCTTCATCATTGCCGTAATAATTCCCATCCATGTCAAATGGCTGCACATCTACTTTACTACCCGAAAAAATAAATCTACCTCCCACTGACGTGTTTCCAATATTTATAATATGTGCCTTTGTGGCTTCTAGGTCCCGAGCTAATGCTTCTCGTGAAGTTGGTGTATGCAAATCATTAGCGGCGTGGAGAAGTTTTGTTTTAAATTGCACCATAGCTAATGACATTTCTTGTAATGCTTTATCTGTATTGAGTGTTTGTGTTTCTGCTGTTTTTGCCACATCAATACCTTGTTGTAGAGTAACTTCATCATATTCAAGTTTAAGGTTTTGATTTGATACACTTGCATCTTGCCAACCATATTGAATCTTTTTTCCACTTGCGATTTTTGTATTTAAATCATTGAGATTAGAGGTGATATGCCCGTTGTTATTGAGCATTTGATTATACTTTGTTCCAAATGTTACTCGCATATTCTAGCCTTCAAGAAATTCTATTTTTGGAATCTTTATGACATACCCATTTTGCTAAAGAAAGCAAATTATATTCCAATTTTCCTGTGTACCTGTGTAGTTGTTAATTGTAATAAGATGACAATAATCTAAGTTAGTTACGTTAATTCGCAAAAATTCATCATATCTTAGAAACTTTGTGCTAAAATCGTAAAATTGAAATCTAAAGAGAAATAAACCATAGTAAGACTAGGTGAGGAGAAGTTGTTGAAAGAGGCAAAATATATTTGGAAAAATGGTAATCTTATCGATTGGCATAATGCTACGACACATATTTTAAGCCACACCTTACATTATGGAAATGGTGTCTTTGAGGGAACTAGAGCATATATGACTAAGCGAGGATTAGCCATCTTTCGTTTAGAGGAGCATACACAGCGTCTCATGAATAGTGCAAAAATACTTTTAATACAGTGTCCATATTCTAAAGAAGAATTAAAGAATGCCCAGATTGAATTATTGCAGGCAAATAAAACATGCTTTAGCGATAATGTTTATATTCGTCCTATTATTTATTTGGGCTATGGTGCTATGGGGGTATATCATTTAAATTCTCCAGTAGAAGTAGCTATTGCTGCATGGGAATGGGGTGCATATTTGGGTAAAGAAGCACTTAATAAGGGCATTAGAGTAAAGATTAGCTCCTTTGTTCGCAATAGTGTGAAATCTAATATGGGTAAGGCAAAAGCAGTTGCCAATTATTTGAATTCTCAAATGGCAAAGCATGAAGCTATTGCAAGTGGTTTTGAAGAGGCATTACTACTTGATGACAACGGCTTTATTGCAGAGGGCAGTGGAGAATGTTTTTTTATCATTCGCGACCAAAGACTCATCACGCCACCTTATGATAATAGTTTGGAATCTATCACACAGAACACTGTGCTTACAATAGCTAATGATTTGGGTATAGAAGTTGAACAAAGACGTATTACAAGAGATGAGGTGTATATTGCAGATGAAGCTTTTTTTACAGGTACTGCAGCAGAAATTACCCCAATTTGCGAAGTTGACTTCCGTCAAATAGGCAATGGTAGACGTGGGGAAATCACAACAACATTGCAAGATGAATTTTTCAAAATTGTAATGGGTGAAAATGAAAAATATAATCATTTTTTAACATATATCCAATAATTTATCTTTTATACTAAGGAAACAAATGCCAATAGACTTAAATGAACACAGAAAAAAACAGAACAATAATCAACGTGAACAAAGGACAACTCCTCCACCAAATAACAACAATAATCGTGGTAACAACAATAACAATAGAGGTGGATTTAATATTGATTCTCTTCCAATGCCGAGTGGAAAATTTTTAAGCATTATTATTTTGTTTATTATTTTGGTTTTCTTTTTCGTGCTTGCACGCCCTTTTATTGTAATTAATTCAGGTGAAGTTGGTATCAAAGTTAATTTAGGTAAGTATGAACCAACACCGTTGTTGCCGGGTTTGCATTTTTTTGTCCCTATTTTTCAGGATATTATTATTGTAGATACAAGGGTTAAAACACAAAATTTTGTTGGTAGTGACGAAATAGACAGAAAAACAAATGCTAGCACTGCATATAAGAATCCTATTCAGGTGCGTGATAAATTGGGGTTAGATGTTTTTATTGAACTGACACTCAAATATAAATTGGAGAGAGACAAGGCATCAGATATAGTACGAGACTATACGATGTTGTGGGACGAAAATATTGTTGTTCCTTATATTTTAGAAGCAGTTGGTAGCACAATAGGGAATTTTAATGCTGAAGAATTGCCAAGCAAAAGAGATGAGGTGGCAAAGCTTATTACAACTAATTTTAAAAATAAGATTAATGCCATCAAGGATCAACCCATTGTTTTAGATTCTATCGAGTTACGAAAAATTATTTTGCCGCCGGAAGTAAAGGTAAAAATAGAACAAGTCCAAGTAGCTAAACAAGAAGCAGAGAGAGCAAAACAAGAAGCGAATGCCTTAAGAGAAAGGGCACAGGGTAAGGCTGATGCCGCCATTATTGAAGCAAAAGGAAATGCCCAAGCAAACCAACTTCTTAGCGATAGTCTTTCAACTAAACTCCTTGATTTACGTCAAATAGAAATGCAGGGTAAATTCAATGAGGCATTAAAAGATAATAAAGATGCTCAAATATTCTTAACACCCGGTGGAGCTGTACCAAATATTTGGGTCGATTCTAAATCAAAACAGAGAACAACAATAGCCAATGAACGTTAATTTGATATAAACATATTTTTACAATTATATCAAACGGAAACATCACGTCTCTTGTGTTTGATTTGCTAATCTTTGTGTTTAATCATTATAAAACCTTAAGGTTTTAGTATCCGTTTGAGTCGTTTAAGTTGTATTTTTTGTATTAAAAATATTCCTTAAGATATTGCTCTATATTTTAGGTTTATTTTAAAATTTGGAAAATTACTATTTTACTGTGCAATCAAGAATGTTGTTTGGGGTTAGGACATGGATATAGATGTCATTAGAAAACTGTTTAATTGTGGCAAATGGCATGCTTGCATAGAATCTGGTTTAAAATTTATTAAGCATAACAGAACACATATTGAGGCATGGAGTTTATGTGCCTTAAGTTATGGAAATTTAGGAAAAATCAATGAAGCTATCGAATGTCTACAAGAGGCTTTAAAAATTGATAAACAGCAGGGGGCAAAACATAAATTCCATTTATCGCTTAATTTAGCAGAATTTTATAGACGAAACAACATGACCCTTAAAGCCATTGCATTGTTAAAGAGCTTTTTGCCAAGAGATGATGAAAATTTACATTTTAATCTTGCAAAATGTTATGGGGATTTACAAGATTATGAACAGTCCATCAATCATTATACTATAGCGATTACAATTAATCCAAAAGATGTGCATGCCATTTTTAATCTTGCTAATCAACAAGCAGCTATTGGGAGATTCAATTTAGCACTTAAATATTATACTCTTGCCTATGAAAATGGTATGGGTGATGCTGGTATTAATTTGGCACAAATTTATGCTAGTCTTGATTATCTTGATAATTCTATTGTGTTATATAGAGATTTAGAATCTCGCTATTTACAAGATTCTAATTTTTATTTTAATTATGCTAATACTCTACGTTATAGTCTTGATTTTGCTGGGGCAAAACAGGCATATTATAAAGCCTTATCATTGCACAATGATCCTCGTTATGCAATTAATCTTGCATATTTACTTTTGAGTCTTGATGATTTTGATAATGGATTTCCACTGTATGAACACAGAAGGGCATTGATTGGTAAAAATATACCAAAACATTTTCTTGATTTCTCTTTTCAAAATAAAGAAGATGTGCTCAATTTTTTAAAAGATAAAAGAGTTCTTGTTTATCACGAACAAGGATTTGGAGATAGTATTATGTTTGTGAGATTTTTACCACTTTTGGAATGCAAGGAGAAATTTTTATGTGTTCCAAAAGAATTGGTGTCTTTATTTATGTGTTTTGGTATTTCTTGTAGCAGTGAAATAAGAGAGGACTACGATATTGCATTACCTATACCAAGTCTTGCATTTCTTTTTGCTTCTTTGCGGGATATACAAAATGTGCTTTTGCAATTTCGTACAATATTACATAATTTTTTGCAAGCCACTTGTACATCACCTTATATTCAGCATCAATGTGTGAATGCAGATAGGTCGCAAGAATTTGTAACTAATAATAGCCCACAATATATTCTTAAAAAATCACAAGACACACATACTACCTCAAAAGTTCCTCTTAATAAAATCTTGCAATCTTATAGTGTTGATGAGATAGTAGACACGACATATAACCAAATTGACGCACAATTACACAGTAAGGATAAAAATATAAATTTGTTGGAAATGCCATTCAATCACAGCAAAAGCATTGCAAACCATAGACATAAAAATGTGTTGTCTGTCGTTGATAAAAAGAAAATTAAGGTTGCCTTGAATTTCGCTTCAAATCCAAATTTTCAGTATGCACGTGAAAAATCTATTTATCCACAGAAACTTTTAGAAGCATTGCCAAAAGATAATTTTGCATATTTTAGTATGCAGTATGAGGGGATAGATTCTGATATAGCAAACGAGTTTTGTATTATCGATTTAAAAGACTGCATTAAAGATTTTTTTGATAGCACAACCCTCCTTATGCAGATGGATTTTGTAATTAGCATAGATTCTGCTATAGCACATTTGAGTGCTACACTAGGAATTCCAACTGCTGTTTTATTGTATAAAAGACACGATTGGCGTTGGGGTAGACTTGGCAAACACGATTCTACAATATGGTATGGCAACAATGTCCATCTTTTTATACAAGAAGAGTTACATGAATGGGGAAGTGTTTTAGAAGATCTCCGCAATTTTATGTTGACGTTACAATGATTTTTAAGTTATATGATAAAGGAAGGATATGGTTTTTTATTGGACAGAAACTATGGAATCTACACATACATATCTACTTGATTATATCAAAAAATATGATTCTATAGACACTCCCTTTGTTGTTGTAACAAAAGAGCAAACGGGCGGCATAGGAAGTCGTGGTAATACGTGGCAGCAGGTTACATGTGGACTTTATTTTTCATGTCTGCTACATAAAACATTATTGCCACAAGATTTGCCTATGCAGTCCGCTTCAATTTACTTTGGTTCTATTTTTCTTGAAATTTTTAGAGATTTTAATCCCAATTTGTGGCTAAAATGGCCAAACGATTTTTACATAGAGGATTCTAAGGTTGGGGGCTTGCTAACACAGAATATTCGTGATTATGTTATTTTTGGAATCGGATTAAATCTTATTTCTTCACAACATAAAGCCTTATTTCAAACATATCCACATTATGATTCTATAGCTAGAGAATGGGCAAAAGATTATGTTACAAATCGTATTTCATTAGAAAATTATTGTAATGAATGGATTTTATATGCGATAGTGTATAAAATATTGGATTTTTTAAGCTTTAACATTGTAAAATTTGACTTTACAAACACAATACATTATCAAGATTCTCAAAATATGTGCAAGGCATTTCTACATACTAATAGAACATGGTATGCTGTTTTGGGTCGATATAGTCAAGAGTTTCACAAAAATCATCGTTTCACAACACATATTGTAGAAGACGGTATAGAAAAAAGGGTTTCATTAAAAAATGCAAAACTACAACATGATGGAAGCATATTGTTACATAACACAATTCTCTATGGTTTGCGTTAATTGTAAAAGGAGACAAAAATGGCTGAAGTTATTGGTATAGCCAATCAAAAAGGTGGTGTAGGAAAAACAACTACGGCCGTGAATCTTGCTACGTCATTAGCATTTTTGAATAAAAAAGTTTTGCTTATTGACTTTGATCCACAGGCTAATGCAACCCTAAGTCTTGGTATTAAAAGATACGCTATTGAATATAATATGTTTGCGGTTATCAATGGGCGCAAAAAAATTCATCAAATCATTCAGCAAACGGCTGTCCCCAATCTTTTTATTGCACCCACAGACCAGAATCTTGTCGCTTTAGATAGTGAATTTTATAAACAAGAGAAAGGTTTGCGTGAAATGTTGTTATGTAAAAGTGTTGAATCTCTCTGCGATGAATATGACTTCATCATTATTGATTCTGCACCAGCCTTGGGTCCTCTTACTATTAATGTGTTGAGTGCCTCAAACTCCGTTATTATTCCTGTTCAGTGTGAATATTTTGCACTTGATGGATTGGTGCAACTCCTCAATACTATTAAACTTATAAAACGTACAACAAATCCAAATTTGCAAATTCGTGGCTTTTTGCCCACAATGTTTTCTGCACAAAATAATTTATCTAAGCAAGTTTTAGATGAGTTATTGCGGTTTGGTACTGGATTTAGATTTTTTAAGGACGAAACTCAAGAAGTTATTGTGATTCCACGTAATATTAGATTAGCAGAATCTCCTAGCTATGGCAAACCAATTGGACTTTATGATGTAAAATCATCTGGACATGAAGCTTATATGCGATTAGCACAAGCTATACTTCGCAATAAAACTAAGGAATAGCGATGGCGAAACGAGAAGCCCTAGGTAGTGGTTTAGAAGAACTATTTGGTGAAATGAATGCTGTATATGAAAAATCTGTTGCAACAAATACAAAACAGATTTATGAAATACAAATTGCAGCCATATCTCCTAATCCAATGCAACCAAGAAAAGTTTTTGATACTAAGAGCCTTGATGAATTAGCACAATCTATAGAAAAACATGGTTTACTACAACCTATCATTGTGCGTCAGGGTGAAAAGAATGATTATACGCTTGTTGCAGGTGAAAGAAGATGTCGTGCTATGAAGTTGCTTGGCTATAAAACTATCCCTGCAATTATTATTGATACTAAACAGCATAAAATGCGAGAGCTAGCTTTAATAGAAAATATACAACGGGAGAATCTTAATCCCATTGAACTTGCTTTGTGTTATCAAGCACTTATTACAGAACACAATCTTACACAAGAAGAGCTTTCAAGAATTATTCAAAAATCGAGAACACAGCTTACCAACACATTGCGATTATTAGAATTAAGCAAAACAGCCCAAGAACTCATTAAAGAAGAAAAAATCACACAAGGACACGCTAAGGTTCTTATTGGCTTGAATGAAGAAGATGAAAAAATGGTCTTACAAAGTATTGTAACACAAAAACTTAATGTGAGGGATACAGAAAGTCTTGTAAAAAAAATAAAAGCAAAAAACCAACCAAATTGCATGAAAAGCAATCACAAAAACATTGCCACAGAGATTCTGGATATAGATGATTCTATGCTTGAGTTGAAAAAACTTTTAGAATCTTATGCTGTTCGCGTAACGGTAAAAAATCATATGCTTCATATTTCTTTTGGTAACAAAGAGCATATTCAAGAATTAATTGCAAAACTTCAGCAATAATTCCTTTTTTTATTGTGGTTTGGGAATAAATTTGCTATAATTGCAACAGTTTGCTAGTCATGCACCATCTTGAAAAAAGGCACTTTATGGAAATAATACCAAATCCAAATATTATGTTACTTGTGTTTGTAGTTTTCTTAATTACAATGTTACTCTTAAATAAATTTGTTTTTCAGCCACTTATATTTTTCATGGATCAAAGAGACCAAAAAGTTATCAAAGATTTACAACTTGTAAGTCAAGATGATACTGAACTAGCGAGAATAGAGAAAGAAATACAAGATGTGCTTGGAAAAGCTAAAGCTGAAGCTTATGCTATTAAAGAAGCTCAAATCGAACAAGCAAAAGATGATGCAAATAAAGAAATAGAACGTATTCAAATAGAAAATAGAGAAAAAATGGAAGCCTTTATGACTTCAATTTATGATCGTAAAGAACAAATGAAGAATGAATTGAAAGAAAGTCTCGGAGATATTGAAAGTCTGCTGATGGCAAAAATTAAAAATCTTTAATAAGGATTGCGTATGCGTTGCATTTGGATTATATTCGTCTCTCTTTTAGCTGTAGTCAGTTTACATGCAAACGAACATCACGTCATAGATATTTCTAAAACGGATGTTCTCGAAAGAACCATTAACTTTGTTATCTTTGTCGCATTAATGTGGTATCTTGTTGCTGGTAGGCTAAAGGCAATATTAAAAGAAAGAAGCGATGGGATTAGCTTAAGGCTTTCACAGACTCAAACCAAAGTAAGAGAAGCACGAGACAAAAAAGAAAAGTCCCAACAGAGACTAAAACATGCCCATGATCAAGCTGCAGAAATTATTAAAATTGCCAAACAAGAAGCAGCTATTTCTGTTAAACATATTGAAGACAAAACAAAAGAACAAATTGCAAGTTTGATTAAGGCTAATAAAGATGCTATGGAGTTTCAAGAAAAACAAATACAGAAACAAATTGTTTCTGAAGTATTACAAGAGGCTTTTTCTAGTCCAAAGTTTAGATTAGAAACACAAGACTATGTGAATATTTTAGAAAAGAAGGTGGCATAGATATGGAGAGTATTATAGCAAAAAAATATGCCAAAGCATTGATGAGGATTTGCAATCAGGATACAATTAGGCAAGTTTATGTGCTGTATGCTGAAATAAGCACAGCATTTAATATTCCCAAATTTAACACAATTATTCATTCTTATGCTATCTCTCGAGAAAGTAAATTAGCCCTCTTAAAATCTTTTGTTTCTTCTCCTATGGATACATCTGCGGAGAAATTATTAGAATTGCTTGTCAAAAATGATAGAATATCTTTATTGCCTTTTGTTGTTCAAGAATTAAAAAGAATCATAAATTTTCAACAAAATACCTATCATGCGAATTTATATTCTAAACAAGAATTAGATGCAGATTCCTTAAATAATATTGGGCAAAAGCTTGGCAAAAAACTAGGTGTTGCATTGCAAGTTCATCAAGTTATTAGTGATTCTATTGAAGGAATACGATTAGAGGTTGTGGATTTAGGGATTGAGATTGCTTTTTTAAGAAATAAATTCATACAAGAATTGCAAGATTTTATCTTGAAGAAAATTTAAGTAGGAAGGAGATTTATGGTTACAGCAAAATTGAAGCCCGAAGAAATTAGTTCAATTATACGGGAAAAAATTGAAAATTTTAACTTAGAAATTGATATTAGTGAAGTTGGTAAGGTTACAAGTTATGCCGATGGTGTAGCAAAAGTTTACGGTCTTAATGACGTTATGTCGTATGAGATTGTGGAATTTGATACTGGAGAAAAAGGATTAGCCTTAAACTTAGAAGAAGGTAGTGTCGGTGTTGTTGTTTTAGGGAATGGTAAAGGGATTAGAGAAAACACAACAGTAAAACGCCTAAAAAAATTAATGAAAATTCCTGTTGGTGAAGGCGTAATCGGTAGAGTTATAGATACAGTAGGAGAACCTCTTGATGGAAAGGGACCAATTGAATCAACTGAATATCGTTTTATTGAGCAAAAGGCTCCTGGTATTATGCAAAGAAAAAGTGTCCACGAACCGTTGCAAACAGGTATTAAAGCCATTGATGCACTTGTCCCAATTGGACGTGGTCAGAGAGAACTTATAATTGGTGATAGGCAAACAGGAAAAACTACCATTGCTATTGATACAATTATTAACCAAAAAGGGCAAGGTGTTTATTGTATTTATGTTGCAATTGGACAAAAAGAATCTACCGTTGCACAAGTTGTACGTAAATTAGAAGAACACGGTGCTATGGAATATACAGTTGTTGTTAATGCTTCAGCAAGCTCTAGTTCTACTATGCAATATCTCGCTCCATATTCTGGTGTTACTATTGGTGAATATTTTAGAGATAATGGAAAACATGCTCTTATCATATATGATGATTTGACAAAACATGCTGTGGCATACCGTGAAATGAGTTTGATTCTTAGAAGACCGCCAGGACGTGAGGCTTTTCCCGGAGATGTCTTTTATATTCATTCGAGATTATTAGAAAGGGCAGCAAAATTAAGTGATACATTGGGAGCAGGGTCTTTGACGGCTTTGCCAATTATTGAAACCCAAGCAGGTGATGTCTCTGCTTATATCCCCACTAACGTTATTTCCATTACAGATGGACAGATATTTCTTGAAACTGATTTGTTTTATTCTGGTATTAGACCTGCCATTAATGTTGGATTATCTGTTTCACGTGTTGGCGGTGCAGCACAAATCAAGGCTACTAAACAGGTAGCTGGAACACTGCGTTTAGACCTTGCACAATTCCGAGAGCTGCAGGCTTTTGCACAGTTTGCTTCTGATCTTGACGAAACAAGTCGAAAACAGTTGGAACGGGGACAAAAAATGGTTGAAGTCCTTAAACAAGGACCATATAGCCCACTTCCTATCGAACGACAGGTTATTATTATTTATGCGGGTGCTAAAGGATTTTTAGATGATATACCTGCTAGTAAAATAGTTGAATTTGAGCGGCAGCTTTATCCATTTATTGAGGCAAAATATCCTAATTTATTTGAAGAAATACAGTCAAAAAAGGCTTTAGATAAAGAAATAGAAATTACATTAAATAAAGCATTGGGCGAATTCCAATCAAGCTTTGTAGTATAATATAAGGGTATTGCTATGGCAAATGGGCTAAAAGAGATTAGGAAAAAAATATCAAGTGTCAACAACACGAAGAAAACTACACGTGCTATGAAGCTAGTTTCAACTTCAAAATTAAAAAAAGCAGAAGAAATGGCACGTAGGGCACGAGCTTTTGCTGATAAGTTAAATGAAATTTTTTTTGATATGATGGAAAGAGTTCGATACATAGGACTAACAAATATTGATAGTAAATTCTTTCATGATACGGAAACACAAGTTGTTAAAGTAGCTGATATCATTTTTGTTACTGCAGATAAGGGATTGTGTGGTGGTTTTAATACAACAACCATTAAAGAAGCATTGCGTCTAGCCGATGAATACAAAAAGAGGAATATTCAAGTTAGGTTTCGTTGTGTTGGAAAAAAGGGTAATGCATTTTTTGCTTTTAACAATATTAAGCTTGAAGATAGTGTGGTTGATTTAAGTTCTAACCCCAATTACGAACGTTCAAGCGATTTTATAACAGCTGCAGTGAATGATTTCCTAGAAAGAAAAACACAAGAAGTTGTAATAGTTTATAATGGATTTAAAAATCTTATTTCACAAGAATTAAAAGTCATTAAAATTTTGCCACTTGTTCCAGATGTAAGTATTCTAAAAAAACAAAATGATACAACACGTGTCTTAAACGTTGTTCCTGAAGACGAAGAGAACATAATTTTAGATGAATTGGCAAAAAAGTATGTTGAGTATAATATGTATTATGCTCTTATAGATTCCTTAGCTGCAGAACATAGTGCGAGAATGCAGGCCATGGATGCAGCAACAAACAATGCTACAGAGTTAGTCAAAACATTAACTATTGCCTACAATAAAGCTAGACAAGAAGCAATTACCACAGAGTTGGTAGAAATTAACGCTGGTGTAGAAGCAATGAAATAAATATGCGAAAGGAGCTGATAATAATGAGAAAAACCGGTAAAATTACTCAAGTTATAGGACCTGTTGTGGATGTTGAGTTTGATGGATATTTGCCACAAATCAATGAGGCGATTGATGTAAAATATAAATTTGATAATGATGTCAAACATCTTGTATTAGAAGTAGCAGCACATCTAGGTGATAATGTTGTTCGGACTATTGCTATGGATATGACTGAAGGACTTACAAGGGGACAAGAAGTCATCGCACGCGGAACAATGATTGAGGTCCCAGTTGGCGAAGAAGTCTTGGGTAGAATATTTAATGTTATCGGAGAAGTCGTCGACGAGGGCGAACCTATTCAAGCATCAATTAAGTGGCCAATACATAGAGAAGCCCCTACTTTTGATAATCAAAGCACAAAAACCGAAATGTTTGAAACAGGTATTAAAGTCGTTGATTTATTGGCACCATATTCTAAGGGCGGTAAGGTTGGTTTATTTGGTGGTGCAGGTGTTGGAAAAACTGTTGTTATTATGGAACTCATTCACAACGTTGCCTACAAACATAGTGGATATTCTGTTTTTGCTGGTGTTGGTGAACGCACGAGAGAAGGCAATGATCTTTATTATGAAATGAAAGAGAGTGGTGTTTTGGATAAAGTGGCATTGTGTTATGGGCAAATGAATGAACCGCCGGGTGCAAGAAATCGCATTGCTTTTACAGGGTTAACAATGGCAGAATATTTTAGAGATGAAAAGGGACTAGATGTATTGATGTTTATTGATAATATTTTCCGCTATGCACAATCTGGTTCTGAAATGTCAGCACTTTTAGGTCGCATTCCTTCTGCTGTTGGCTATCAACCAACACTTGCGAGTGAGATGGGAAAACTGCAAGAAAGAATTACCTCTACAAAGAAAGGTTCTATTACTTCAGTCCAAGCTGTTTATGTTCCAGCAGACGACTTAACAGATCCTGCACCAGCTTCTGTCTTTTCTCATCTTGATGCAACTACTGTCTTAAATAGAAAAATAGCAGAAAAAGGGATTTATCCTGCTGTCGACCCTCTTGATTCAACATCAAGAATTCTTGATCCTCAAGTTATTGGTGAAGAACATTATAAAATTGCTACAGGAATACAACAGGTTTTGCAGAAATATAAAGATTTACAAGATATCATTGCTCTTCTTGGTATGGACGAGTTATCTGAAGAAGATAAGAGAGTGGTAGAGAGGGCAAGAAAAATTGAAAAATTTCTTTCACAACCTTTCTTTGTTGCAGAGGTGTTTACAGGTAGTCCCGGTAAATATGTAAGCTTACAAGAGACACTTGAAGGTTTTAAGGGTATTTTAGAAGGCAAATATGATAATATTCCAGAAAATGCTTTTTATATGGTTGGCAATATTCAAGAGGTCTTGCAAAAAGCAGAGGATATGAAACAAAAAAAATAAATAGAAAGGGGAAAGTATGCAAGATTTGCAGTTAGATATTGTTACTCCCTATGGTCAAATTTTTAACGATGAGATTGAAGCAGTATATTTACCCGGTAAAGATGGTGAATTCGGTGTGCTATCTGGACATTGTGCTATGTTGTCTTTATTGCAAGCTGGTGTAATTGATATTATTTCCAAACATGGAAGATCTCTTGTTGCAATAAACTGGGGGCATGTTTCAATCAGCGACAATAAAGTGAGCGTCTTGGCTGATGGTGCTGTTTGTGTTAATAAAGAGAGTAATAGTCAAATTTCCAAAGCACTCGAACAAGCTAAAAAGTTGCTTGAAGATGCTTCAAGCGATATCACAATGGTAGCTGGTGCATTACGCAAACTTGATGAAATTTAGATAATAACATGTAAGTTTGATTTTATAGTTTTAAATATTATAAATAGAACACTCTGATATGGGAGGATGGTTTTGGTTGTTCATATACCAAGCAATAATATTAGAATCTAATATTTTTTTATTTGTAATATTATGGGGATTAGAGATATATGCACGGTTATATGAAAATAATTATTCTTCTTGCCTTTTCTAGTTTTTGTATGGGTGTTGCGGAATTTATTATTTCTGGAATACTTACTAATCTAAGCAGGCATTTTAATGTTTTGATTGGTGAAGCCGGGAATCTTGCTACCATGTATGCCTTAGGTGTGGTTATTGGTGCACCTATTGTCAGCGTTCTTATCTCCTCTTGGAATTATAGAATCCAACTTGTTTTTGCCTTATTTATTTTTAGTTGTGCCAATACAATTATTTTTTTTAGCGATAATTTTTTACTTACCCTCGTTGCACGTTTTGTATGTGGTCTAATGCATGGATTATTTTTCGTGATTGCTACCATTGTTGCTATTAATGTTGCTCCTACACAGAAGACAAGTAGTGCATTGAGCCTTATGGTAAGCGGACTGACTATTGCCTTAGTTACGGGTATCCCACTTGGGATATTTTTATCTGAAAATTGTAGCCTTTTATTTCCGTTTGCTTTTATTGCTATATTGAGTTTTTGTGTTGCATTGATGGCATTTTTTGTTATGCCAAATTTGCAAAGCAAACAAGGCAGTCTTAAAAATCTTATTATTGCCTTTAGATACGCTCCTCTTTATCAAGGCTTTGTAGTTACAGCTTTTACATGTGGCTCACAATTTGTGCTTTATGTGTATTTACGTGCATTTCTTGAAACACATGATTTTTCGACAAATGCCATAAAGCAGATATTTTTACTTTATGGTGTAGCAGCTATTTTTGGGAATCTTTTTGGTGGTAAATTTGCTGATTTAAAAGGTTCATTTGTGTCTTTATGTATTATTTTAGTATTACAAGTATTGTTTTTTAGTCTTATGAGTGTTACACATTTTATGGGACATTATTTTGTTATAATAAATATTTTATGTATGGCATTTTTTGGTTTTGCGAGCATAGCCCCGCTTAAAATGTTAAGTTCGCATTTGGCAAGAATATATACTCCAAAAACACAAAATGATACGATTGCCTTAAATGAGGGGGCTTTTAACGTAGGAATCGCATTAGCATCACTGATTGGTGGTGTGGTAGAGTATACTATTGGCATTAATTTTAATGGCATATTTTCTGCCCTTTTTAGTGTCGTTGCATGGTTTATTTTATTTTTTTGTATACGTACAGCTTATTATCATATATAACAATTAGAGTTATGGGCATTGGGTTTCTTATTTTTAGCGTATTGCATATTTCTCTACAACTAGAGAGTATAATATATTTTTTAGTATTTCAAAAAGTGGTATCATGAATAGCAAAAACTATATGAATATAACCGAAATAAATTGGAAGATTCACAGCCTTCTCCCATGTGTTGTTCAAGATTCTCATAACAATGAGGTTTTAATGTTAGCTTATATGAATGAAGAGTCCTTAAACTTAACATTAAAAACTAGAGTCGCACATTATTTTTCTCGTTCTAAGCAACGTATTTGGAAAAAAGGAGAACAAAGCGGACATATACAAGAAGTATGTGAGATTTTTCTTGATTGCGATAACGATTCCGTTTTATTGAAAGTAATACAACATGGTTTTGCATGTCATACTGGTAATAAAACTTGTTTTTTTAAAGAAATACCTTTATTGAATAGTATAAGCAATAGCTCGTTGAATTTAGATTCTGTTCCTAACATAACCAATCCTTTGCATTCTGGTATTGCAACATATGGTGCATTAGATACGCTTTATCATATTTTATTGGATAGAAAAGGCAAGGACCCAAAAATATCTTATACTGCAAGTCTCTTTGCTAAAGGCGATAATGCCATTGCGAAAAAAATTATTGAAGAATCAAGTGAATTGTGCTTTGCTTTCAAAGATAAAAATAATAAAGAAATTATTTATGAATGTGCAGATGTTTTATATCATATTTTTGTCGCATTGGCACATGTTGAAATTTGCCCAGATAGAATCTATCAAGAGCTTATTAGACGTATGTCGCAGAGTGGTATAGAAGAAAAAAATAGTAGAAAGTTGGACAAATCATGAAAGAAAAAATATTGAGTTTTTTTTCATATTTTCATTGGTATGATATAATACTTTCCTCTGCATTTTTGCTCTTAGCAATGTGCTTTATCTTTCTTTCTTTTATTGCATTTCGTAAAAAATTTATTTCAATTCCACTTTTTCTATTAGGTTTTATTATGATGCTTGCACTTCCTTTTATAATACGTTATTGTATGGAGGAAAGATTTTATAAAATTGAAATTGAAAGGGCATACGACGGTGTTTATAATTATTCCGATGTATATCAATACATAGCCACAGTCACTAATGTTGGAAAAAGAAATATTTCTGGCTGTGTTGTTTCTCATCAGATTCTTTATGATGTATCCAAAGAAAGCGGTATTAATAAATATAAATATATGCTACTAAACTATGTAAAACCAAAACGTACTTATAACAAAGATATACCTATGGATTTGAAAGTTGGGCAAAGTATCGAAATTTCTGAAGTAATGGAAGATTATCCATATAGAGGAGAGCCTTATATAACGCGTGTAGAATGCTATGGTAAAAGTAAATATGCTGACGATATCAAACGTTTAGAAGGGTTTTATAAAACCAAGGCAACAGCACAAGATAATGAAAAGAAAGTAGACATACAAAATCAAATAGATATAGAAAGTAAAGATAAAGAAACACAAGAAAGCGATAAAAATACAGAATCTATAATAACCTCACAGGATAGCAATCAAAATGTAAATGAAAATGCACAGAATCAAGATTCTGCACTACAACAAGACACGCAACCTCAAGCTATTGATACAAATAATTCCAATGAATCTATTCAAACTCCGAAACAAGATACCCAAACAGTAGCACCACAAACAGATGACAATCCACAAGATTCCAATATACCTATTCCACCACAAGAAGCTATTCAGTCTCCAAATAATCAATTACCAGATAATTGGCGTGAGTTAAGGGATAATTTTCAAATCCCTCTACTAAAGGAAGCTCCAAGATAGTGGAATTTGGACTAAGCAACCTATTAAAATAAATAGAGAATCTTTATTTGATATTTAATATTAAATAGTAAAATTTATTCATAACTAATTCCTAGTTAATTATTTAATGCAGATGAAAACATTAACTAAAATATAGTTATAATAGTAAATTTAAGTAATTATAAATTAAGGAGACATGTATGGGACAATATATTGAGTTAAAAAAAGATAATTTTGATGATGTAACAAAAGACGGTGTAGCTCTCGTAGATTTTTGGGCACCTTGGTGTGGTCCCTGTAAGATGCTTGCCCCAATAATTGATGAGTTGGCACAAGAATATGGAAATAGAGCAAAAATTTGTAAGGTTAATACTGATGAAGAAGAGGAATTGAGTGCAAGGTTTGGAATCAGAGGGATTCCAACTATACTTTTTATGGTAAATGGTGAAGTTAAAGATCAGTTGGTTGGTGCTACAACAAAGTCTGTTTTATGCGAAAAATTAGAGCAATATCTTTAGAGCGAGTCCATTATGATAGATTTAGCGATTATAGGAGGCGGTCCTGCAGGATTGTCCGCTGGTTTATATGCTACTAGAGGTGGCATCAAAGATGTTGTATTATTTGAAAAAGGTGCACCGGGAGGACAAATCACAGGAAGCAGTGAAATAGAAAATTATCCCGGAGTACAAGAGATAAAATCGGGTGTTGATTTTATGGCACCTTGGCAGGAACAATGTTTCCGTTTTGGATTACGTCATATAATGTCTGAAGTAGTGCGAGTTGAGAAACATGATAAAATTTTCCATATCATTCACAATCAAGGAAAAGGCGAGGAAGTACAAGAAGCAAAATCCGTCATTATTACGACAGGTGGTCGCCCCAGAAAATCACATATAAAGGGTGAACAGGAGTTTTGGGGACGTGGCGTTAGCACATGTGCAACTTGTGATGCATTTTTTTATAAAAAGAAGGAAGTTGCTGTGCTTGGTGGTGGAGATACGGCATTAGAAGAAGCAATATATCTTACAAAGTTTGCTTCAAAGGTCCATCTTATACATAGACGAGATGGCTTTAGGGCTGCTCCAATTACTGTCGAACATGCAAAAAAGAATCCGCAAATTAATTTTTTGACACCATATACAGTTGAAGAAATTTGCGGCGATAACTCTGGTGTAACAAGTCTAAAAATTAAAAATCTTACATCTGGCGAGATTTCTGATCTTCAAGTTCCAGTAATTTTTGAGTTTGTAGGCTATGATGTTAATAATCAGATTTTGCAACAAAGCGACGGTTCGTCTTTGTGTGATGTTAATGAATATGGGTCGGTGCTTGTTAATCTTAAAATGCATACAAGTGTAGATGGACTATTTGCGGCTGGTGATATTCGTGTTGATGCCCCAAAACAAGTAGTTTGTGCTGCTGGGGATGGCGCACAAGCTGCTCTTGAAGCTATTGCTTATTTAGAATCCACACATTAATTCCATTCTTTCTGGAATCTAAATTTTAGATTCCCTATTTTTCTGTTATAATTAAACCCTTGAGCATTAAGAGATTTTTACTCTATAGATTACAATTAAGCAAAGGAGTATATTATGTTAGGAATTGGGATTTTTGGTGCGACAGGGAAAGTCGGAAGTCTTTTAATTGGTGAAATATTGGCATGTAAAGATACTGTGCTCTCAAGTGTTTATGTGCGTAATGAATTGCAATATAATATTCCATCAAGTGTTCTTATTACAAAGGATATGGATTCTTTTATTGAATCAAATCAGATTATCATTGACTTTTCAAGCCCAGAAGCAACACAAAATCTTCTTGAACATGCCCTTAAAAATCCTATTCCTCTTGTTATTGGGACTACTGGACTTAATGCGGAACAGATGGATTTTTTGCGACAATGCAGTCAAACAATGCCTATTCTTTATTCAGCAAATATGAGTGAAGGTATTGCAATTTTAGATAAAATTGCTGGGATTCTCAGTATTGCATTGCGTCATTATGACATTGAAATAACAGAAATACACCATAAATACAAAAAAGATTCCCCATCTGGTACTGCTTTAATGCTTGCTAATACTGTAACTACAAAACGTAATCTTGATACAAATGTTTTAAAATTCGGTAGAAAAGGTATTGATTTACGTCAAAATGATGAAATAGGAATAGTAAGTTTACGTGGTGGTGATATAGTGGGTAGGCATACCATTGGATTCTATACAGATGGCGAACATTTAGAATTGACTCATAATGCAACTTCACGAAAAACTTTTGCTAAAGGTGCTTTGCGTGCAGCATTATGGTTAGCTAAAAAACCAAATGGTTTATATAACATGCAAGATATTTTTGATTTTAATGTAATATAGTGTAAAGCAGACTATGAAACATATATCACGTTATGTGTCTTATTTATGCAGCATATCCTTGTAGAAGTTATCGGAGTAAGACTCGCACCATTAGTCTACTACACACTTGATTCTATAAAACTATATGATATTGTTACAGTACCCCTAAAAAATAAAAAATGTTTGGGGATAGTTGTAAAAACTTTAGAGATTAGACAATATGATTTTGAATTATATAAGGCAGAAAAATCACAATATTATTTAACCTCTTTACAAAAACAACTCCTTGATTTCATGAATCAATATTATATGACTCCTATTGCAATGATTTCTCCATGTTTCTCTCTAGCCTCTCAAGAATATGCAACACATACTATAGAATCTAAAATGCTACAACATATTACACTCAATACTCTTTCTAATATGCAACACGATGTTTTTAAATCGTGTATGAAGAGGCAAATAAGCCTCATTTTTGGTGCTACCGGCAGTGGAAAAACCGAAATATATTTTCATATTATTTATGAATACATCAAGCAAGGCAAACAAGTGCTTGTTCTCATGCCAGAAATCTCTCTTACACCACAAATTAAGAGAAGACTAGATGCTGCTTTTCCAAATCTTGCTGATATATGGCATAGTAAGCGCACACATACACATAAAAAAAAGATTTTAGAATCATTGCAAAATGGGACAGTACGTATTATTGCAGGGGCAAGAAGTGCTTTATTTCTCCCATATCAGAATCTAGGATTGATTATTGTTGATGAAGAGCATGACATGTCTTATAAGTCGCAACAAAATCCAAAATATAATGCAAGAGATTTATCGGTTTTTTTAGGCACAAAAGGGATTTGCGTGATTCTAGGTAGTGCTACACCAAGTGTAAAAAGCTATTATTTAGCCAAAGAGCGTGGATATCTTTTGCATTTAAATGACAAGTTTTACAAATCATCACAAGATGTTATATATGACACTTCTCCCCGTGTCGAGATAAGTGATACTATCATAACAGAAATCAGCAATGCCTTACGTTGCAATAAACAAGTGATTGTATTTGTCCCCACAAGAGCTAACTTTAAAATTTTATTATGTAGAAATTGTGGGCAAAAAATTGTATGTCCAAATTGCAGCATTACTTTAAGTTTGCACAAGAAAAAAGGTGCTATGATGTGTCACTATTGCAATTTCACTAGCCCTATTCCATTAGCATGTGAAGTATGTGGCAGTGAGGAGTTGAGCGGTATGCGTATAGGCACAGAAGAAATCAAAAAGAATATACAAGAAGCCCTACAAAAACACTCCTTATCTGCTCATATCATGATTTTTGATAGAGATCATATTACAACATCAAAAAAACTAGAAAATATACTTGAAGAATTTAGTAAACGGGAAATTGATATTTTGATTGGCACACAAATGATAGCGAAGGGTCATGATTATCATAATGTGCAATTAAGTGTTGTCGTAGGCATGGATTATATGTTAAATATGCCTGATTATCGTGCATACGAAAATGCCTTTTCTTTGTTATATCAAGTTGCCGGTCGTAGTGCTAGAAAGGAATTTGGTAAAATTGTCATACAAACAAGAGAACAGCAGGTGATACAAGCATTGTGGGGAGATTATCAAAAAGTATTGGAGCACGAAATAATGTCGAGACGAGGCTTATATCCACCATTTTGCCGTCTTGTGCTTGTTAGATTTTCACACAAAAAAGAGGAATATGCAAAAACAATAGCCAATGATTTTGCAAATATCATAGTAAATCTACAGTATTCAGATTCTCTAAGTCATGATATAAGAAATTTCGAGATTGTTGGTGTGTGCGAAGCCCCTATTATAAAGATAAAAAACATGTTTTACTATCAAATTCTTTTACGTTCAAATAAAGACTTTGTGTTACAACGTGTTTTGTCAATGGCATTAAAAAGTGCTACAGATTTAATGTTGCAATGTATCGATATTGATATTGATCCTATTGTGATTTAAGAATTATTGCATTGCAATGAATACTTTGATATTTTATAAATGAAGTTGAGTACTGATTTTATAATAGATAAATTAGCAATTGTATATTGTGTCCTTACTTAAATATATTGAATATATGAAATACTGTAAAATTCTGATTGCATCTTAGATATTGAGATTTTAATTAGATTAGGGGGTTACCAATATTAAAGAAATAAATCAACGACGCGCTCTTTATCGTCTCCTGATACTATACCAACGGTGTTACCATTGTTGGCATTATTTTGTGCAGTAGATTCTGTATTATCTTGTGAACTTGTATTTTCTGTAGTAGCATTTGTTGTTGTAGAATCTCGTGTTTGGGATTGAATAGTATTCATCTGTGATGAGGTATTAGTCTGCGTATTGTTAGTTTGTGTATCTATATCGGTATTTTGTTTGCTAGATGGCGATGAATCATCAAGGCTTTGTATATTTGGAGATTCTGTGTTTTGTGGCATTTGTGTGGTGTTGAGCGATTCGTCAATGTCTTGCGGCGCATTATTCTTGGCTATACCTACCACAACATTCCCATTTGTATTTGAATTTTCTTGTATTTCAGAATTATTGCTAGTTGTAGTAGCAATATTTGGAGATGAGGAGAGGTTGGCTGGTGCATTGTCAGAAGCAGATTTATCATTATTTAATAAGGCAGCAACATCAGAATCTGATGAGTTTTGTGTTTGGTTGTTTGCTACTTGTGCTAATGCACTTGCAAGACTAGGTGTCATGTTAGTATTTTTTAATTCATTATTCACAGATTTTTGTTCTAAACGAACATTGCGTAATTTTTCCATAGAAAGCCAGCGACTTTCTTCTATTTTGTCAATTTTAGCCTGTAACTTTTGAATTTCATGTTCGATTTGATTACTTAACATATCAATGTTGTAAGAAAAAATATTGATAGAGTGTTCATCGCGTAAATTAAGTTGGTCTAAACTTTTGCGATTTATGTCAAGTTTTATACCTTTGTCAGAATAGTCCATGGTAAAAACATTTTTATGATTATATATGGCATTTGTGAGAATATCCTTAATCTGTACAGTAGCCTCATATCGTTGACGTAGCATCGTATCATCAATAGGAGACCATGCATCATTTTTTTCTACCCTATAATTGCTTTTAATATCTTTTGCGATACTTTGCACATCACTTAAACTTTTTTTTGCAACCTGTAATGCCTTAAGTGTTGAAAGAATATCGTTGATTTGTGCAGAATATTGTGGGTCAACTTCGTCATTGCTTACATCGCTAGATGGCACAATGTCTACAATGTTAAAAGTTTTTTCAATTCCAGCAAATTTAAGCGAATCATTAGCAATAGGCAATCTTTCGACAATGATATTTGGCATTTTATCCGTTACATTCATAGCAAAACTCCATGTATCAAATCACACTATTTAAGCAATTTATATTCCGAATATACTAAACATATTTTTAATATTCTTAATTATATGATGTTTAATCATTAATCTTTCTACATCATTATGACATTGTCAATCTATAAGGTTTTGCTCTAAAATTTGCAAACAATGAATCTTATTAACTATATTGAAGCAAAAGTTTGTAATGTTGCAAACAAACCTAATAGACATAATCACGAGATTCATTGTTGTATTATCTTGCAACAATGAATCATTTATTGTGTGATGTTTTGGATTATTGCGACATTAGCATTGTAGTCTATCCTCAAAAATATGTTTATGTCTTTTGAGTGGCAGCACATTGTGTTGCCTATTGCCTTGTTGTAATCTGCAAATTTATATGGGTATAGTTAGATAATTTGTATTACAAATGGCTGGTTATTCTAATGAAATGTGCTACTATTCCAAGTTAGCTTGCATTATCTAATGATTTTGGTAGAGTCATGTATTATAATAAATATTGCACTATTTAAGAATAAGGTGATGTTATGTTGCAACATATTTTTCAGACCTATAGAATCTTTCTGTATTGCATTATATGGACTATGATTATCGTTGTGAGTGGATATATTCTTATTAAAGAGGATAGCATTCAAATCAGTCTTGTAGAATTGCAAGAAATTCTACAACGACAAGATATTGTAGAGATTTTAATAGATTCTAAAGAAACCTATTTTTATGAAGCAAACGGAAGAATTTACAAGATTCCATCGCAAAGTTTGATTACGGCAAAGACCTTGCATTTTAAAGATTCAATACAACAAGAACATGATAAAAAAAAATCAGAATCTTTTAGCATAGAGCTAGTATTTCACAATGCACCCATTATCAAAGCAAAAGTAAGCATTGAAAGAAAAATATTGTATATGTGTTGCATTCTTGTGGCGGGATTATGTGGAATTATGTATTTTGGAAATAAAAAAAGCGATAAAGATAATAAACAATCTTCTCACACCAATATATACACTGATACAGAATCTCTCCATGATATGTCGCTATCTATTCAGCCCATGCAAAGTTTGGTGCGTTTTAGTGATGTTGCGGGGATTAATCAGGCAAAAGATGATTTATTAGAAATTATTGATTATTTGAAAAATCCAAAAAAATATCAAGATTTGGGTATTTATCTGCCAAGAGGCGTGTTGCTAATAGGTCCACCGGGAGTTGGCAAAACAATGATTGCTAAGGCGATAGCAGGTGAATCGGGAGTGCCATTTTTTTATCAAAGTGGCTCATCATTTGTGCAAATGTATGTAGGTGTTGGTGCACAACGCGTAAGGGATTTGTTTGCTAAAGCAAGAGCAAATGCGCCAGCGATTATATTTATTGATGAAATTGATGCGGTGGGTAAGGCGAGAGGCGGTGAAAATAATCATGAATGGGAATCTACTCTTAATGAGTTACTCACAGAAATGGATGGTTTTGGGGAGCAGAGTGGGGTTATTGTGATTGCGGCAACAAATCAAGTAGAAGTCCTCGATGCAGCATTATTGCGTAGTGGACGATTTGACAGACGTATTTATGTAGATTTGCCAGATTTACAAGAGAGAGAAGAGATTTTAAGGGTGCATTTAAAGAATCGCCCATATAATCTTGACTTGCATGAGGTAGCTAAATTATGTATAGGCTTTAGTGGTGCAAATATTTCTTCATTAATCAATGAAGCTGCTATCAATGCTCTGCGTCACAAGAGACAAGAGATTAGCATGCAGGATATTATGGATACAAGTGATAAGGTTTTGTTTGGAAAAAAAAGACAGCATACACTTACGTCAAAGCAAAAGCAAATGATGGCAATATACAATGCGGGTAAGGGAATTGCTAAATATTGGCTTTTAGATAATATGCAAAAAGTTTCTCTTATGCAAATTCCAACAGATATTACAATTCATGAATACAGCATGAAATCAGACCTTATATCTCAAATTAAAATTGCCCTAAGCGGGAATTTAGCTCTTGAAGTAAATAATTTTGAATTTTCAACTATCGCAAAACAAGATTTACATAATGCTAAATATATTGCAACAAAAATGTGTGAAGAATATGGTATGGGTGAACGTCTTATTGCAAATGAGGAAGATATCTTAAATCTTTTGGAAACATTAATGAATGAGCAAAGGGAATTTATTGATTCTCACAAAAAGACAATTGACGTTGTGGCTCATATTCTTATGGAACATGAAGAAATAAGCAAGGAAGAAATAAAACATATTTTAGAATCTAGTATATATGTAAATTAGTTATATTTTTAATAAATAATACAAAATAGTGGCTATTATTAAGTGGCAATGGATTTTTTGAATGACATGTATCGTTTTATAGTTGACAATGATTCTAATCAATATCACATTGTACTATTCAAAAAATGAGTAATATCTCCAATTTGCTAGACAATTCGATAAAACTCCTGATTAGTTTGTTTATTTTAGATGATTGTGTAATACTATGTAATCAATTTTTCTATTTTTTTCTGTTTTAGGTATAGGGGTATATGTATATTTATTGTATACTATTATTTTATTACATTTTACTCTCTAAGGATTATAATTTATGCAAACATTTTTTATCAAAAATCTTGATTGTGCCTCTTGTGCTAGCAAGATAGAACAAAAGATTAGAAAAGCTAAAGGCGTGAGGGCTGCACATATATCCTTTGCGACTAATACGCTTAGTATTGATTGTGATGATATACAATCTATTAAAGCCCTTATTAAAAGTATAGAACCAGAGGTAGAGATAAGCAAAAAATCTCAAACGAGCACCTTTCTCACACCGCAGCTTTTTGTATTGCTTGGGCTTATTGTGCTTTTTCTTGTGAGTTTAGGCATACAGCATTGGTGGTTACAAGGCGAGATTACTCATGATGGTTTTGGTGCTAGTATGCTTATTGGCATTAAGATTCTATGGATTGCTATCTATCTTGTGAGCGGGCGGAATGTCATCAAGGGAGCGGTGCGAAGCTTTAAAAATAAAGAGTTTTTTGATGAAAATGTGCTAATGCTTATTGCGTCCATAGCGGCGTTTTGCATAGGCGAATGGGAAGAAGCGGTGAGTATTATGCTCTTTTTTGCTACAGGAGAGTATTTGCAAGAAATTAGTGTGAAAAAATCTAAAGAAGCCATAAGTGATAGTGCTAATCTTGTGCCTACTATCGCTCACCTCCTTACAAGACATTCAGACTTAAGCGATAAAAATGGAAATCTGCATTCGGGTTTTCGGTCATCTGTGTCTAGCAAACTCCCAGAATCCTTACTTGATAACCAACCCTCATCTCAAACCTTAAAATGCCAAGAAACAAGCCCTGCAAGAGATTTACAAGCAAACTTAGAATCGAGTATAGATTCAAAATCCTATGAAATGACAGAATCTAGATTCACCCAATCCCACATAAGTGTAGATTCCAAAGCAGATTCAGAATCTAAACAACATTTAGCAATCACAGAATCTAAGAAAAACTTAGAATCTCATGTGGATTCAAGCTTTGTGGGCGATGTTGTGGATATCGACCCCAAAGATTTAGCAGTGGGTGATACCATTGTGCTATATGCTGGTGAAATGCTCCCTTGTGATGCTACTCTTTTAGAAACAAATGCGAGTTTTAATACTGCGGCAATTAGTGGGGAATCACTCCCCATAGAATCTAAAATGGGTGATGAAATCTTAAGTGGCTCTATTGCATTAAACAAAGCTGTGAAACTTCGTATTTTACGTCCTTTTGAAAAAAGTCAAATCGCTCAAATTGCGGATTTAATCGCAAATGCCACGATGCAAAAATCCCCCACCGAGAATTTCATCACGACTTTTGCAAGGTATTATACGCCTGTGGTGCTAGTCTTTGCTATGCTTCTTGCGATTATTCCGCCATTGTTTTTTTCACAAAGCTTTGAAGATTGGATATATCGTGCACTTGTGGTGCTTATGGTGAGCTGTCCGTGTGCGTTAGTGGTATCTGTGCCTATTGGCTACTTTGGTGGATTAGCCGCAGCAAGTAAAAGAGGGGCATTGATAAAAGGCTCAAATTACCTAGAAGCCCTAAGCAAACTTTCCACGATAGCCTTTGATAAAACAGGCACACTCACAAAAGGTGTGTTTGAAGTTATTGATGTTATCCCAAGTGAGGGCTTTAATAAAAAAGAAGTGTTAGTTGCCGCTCTATGTGCACAGAATCTCTCCAACCACCCCATAGCACAATCTATCAAAAAGACATACCAAAAACTAGCCCATAATCACACTATAAGCGAATATGAAGAGTTATCGGGCTTAGGTGTGCGGGCAGTGTGTGATAGTCATGAAATAATCGCTGGGAATGACAAGATTCTCCATGCCTTTAACATAGCCCATGATACTTGCTATGTGCAAGGTAGTGTCGTGCATATCGTGCGGGATAAGCAGTATCTTGGCTATATTTTGATTGCTGATGTGCTAAAAAATGAGGCTATTGATGTGATAGCAACACTTAAAAATCTCCATATAGATTCTATTATCTTAAGTGGTGATGGCGAGTATCCCTGCAAGGTAGTCGCAGATAAACTAGGCTGTGCGTATTATCACTCACTTTTGCCACAAGATAAGGCACAGATCTTTGCTAGTATCAAGACAGAATCTAATGGCAAAGTGGCGTTTGTGGGCGATGGTATCAATGATGCGCCCACCCTTGCATTAGCCGATGTGGGCGTGGCTATGGGAAGTGGAAGTGATATAAGCCATAAAAGTGCTGATGTAATCATCGCTAACAATTCCCTGCAAACGCTTGTAAGTGTGATACGAATCGCTAAAAAGACAAAGAGTATTATTTATCAAAATATCGCTTTTGCTCTTGGGATAAAGGGCGTGTTTATCGTGCTAGGGCTTTTTGGTTTAGCGGGGATTTGGGAAGCAGTCTTTGCTGATGTGGGCGTGGCACTCTTAGCATTGGCAAATGCAATGCGATGTATGAGGGTGTAGAAAAGAATCCTTGCACCAAAACACAAATTCACTTCAGCATTTACCTCACATTAGCAAGTGAGTATGCAATGTATAGGTTGCAGGTTTTTGAGAGATTAGAGGACTTGGTATCTGCGTGCATCAAAAATCTACAAAACTTACGCAACTACACGGTCTGTTACTTTAGCAATCAACATGCACTTGCACAATATTCAAAATCTAAAGCAATCTTAAGATTCTAGCAATAGTTTAGAATCCTAGATGCTATCTTAGGGCATTTCACTCTTAGCAAAAAAGCGAAAATCTTTATTCAAATTTAAGGTCTTTGCATCTAGCAAACCTTCAATCCTCACTTGATAATCCTCTTTTTTATCTAAAATTTTAGAAACCCAATCTCCCAATTATAAATAGTTTTATTTCTAGTAAAACTTAGATAGCAATAAAATTATGGATTTATATCTAATGCTTGTTGATAAGGTTTTCATACTGTGCAATATACGGTTGCAAGGTTTTTTTGGCAAATGGTAGGGTGAGTCTTATAAACATTTGCATTCGCCCCCCCCCCCCGTTATTTGTTGAATACATAAAAGGCGTGTTTGTAATGACAGAATATAAAACAAAATTTAAATTTTCTTGTAAAAATATATGGCATTGGTGACGTTTAGCTCTGTGTAAGGGGTAACAGAGGGCTGCCAACACCTTTATGTATGTGCGTAGCAGAGTAGATTGTCGAATGTTGCTAAGCCACACTTTATTGCGTGCGGCGTATATGGGATTAGTATAGATATTATTATAATAGGCATCGCGATTTTCAAATTCTTGTATAAAATCTAGTGCCTTGATGTCATACAGTTTAGAGAGAATCGAAAAAATACTTTGGTCATGTCGGTTTTCAACAAAACCTTCAAGATTTGGAATCTTTGATGGGCTATCATCGATGAGAGAAAAATCATCATAATATACTTGTAGCCATTGTGTAACCAAACGTATATTTTTCTCATTTTTTTCCCACATTGTTATTCCGCCAGCTCGATGTGGAGAATCGGTAATGTCCGCATTCTTTAGCATACCAAAATACGCAAAAATATCTGATTTTGTCCATTGACCCTCTTTGGAGAGTGTTAGATAGCTACAAAGTGCACCATATTCTATTACCATATCAAAATATTCTTCTAGGCGTTTGTAGTTATTGCTAAAAATCTCACAACCAATATCAATGTAGAGCAAAATATCGCCTTCTTGCATGGCTTGCAATGTATGCAAGATAATATAGGGCTTCCAACACCAATACCCAAAGCCTCTGCCTTGCTTCATTTTTGGTCTTAAAAGTAAATCAAACTTCTCATCTCTAGGCAACGTATATTCATTGTATATGTGCGTAGTAATATTGTATCGCTGTTGCAATGGTGATAGTTGTTCAACAAAGCGTAGATATGAAGGAAAAAGTCCAAAGTTATAAAAAGCACAAAGATGGATTTGGCGATTTTTATACATGTGTTCCCTTTAATTTACAACATTATTGAGGTCTATAATATTGAGATTTTGTGAAGTTTTAGTTAAGGACTGGAATTGGACATAAATTGTGCGTCAAAGGTTTTATGTTATAGTTAGGCGATATTGCAATAATCATGTTTGCAAATTTAGAATCTATAAGGAGCAAATTTATTAACCATACAATACTACTGCAGTTTGCGTTAAAGAATTTGAGAAAACATTGATTCTCTAGGGCAATACTTGCGTATCATTTGTCCATATTTTTTTACCATATTGCTCTCCCCATGTAGAAAGTGCATCTAAAATTGGTATGAGCGATTGTCCTTTGTGTGAGAGTTTATATTCGACCTTTGGCGGAATCTGTGGATATTCTTTACGTTCTATCAATTCATCTCTTTCTAATTCTTTTAAGGCATTGCTTAATGCTTTGAAAGAGATATTCCCCATATATCTTTTGAGCTCATTATATCGCACTACTTCAAAATAAAAAAGTGCGTATAAAATTCCCATTTTATACTTCCCACCAATCAAAGAAAGAGTATAAGCAAAGGGTGAGGAATGTATATTTTCCGCCTTTATACAAAGGAGTTCTTTTGGTTTTTGTTGCATAAGTTACCTTTCAAATATGTGCGATAGTCTGCTTTGCACAAGTTTGTAAAAAAATAATTTTTATTTGTATTGTGGATTCTATATAATTTTGGACAATATAATGAGAATGTTATCGCTCTACTTTAGGTAAGTATCTAACCTAATTTTGCGTATTGCACTTTTTAAAATTCTAACTTATAATGCGGTACATTTTTATTATAGGAGTATAAAATGACTTTTAGTTTTAAAGAAACACTTACACAGCGATTTGCTTGCAAGGAATATAGGGACCAAGTGATTCCAAAAAATGATATGGATTTTATATTAGAAGCTGGCAGACTTGCACCAAGCTCTTGTGGTTTTGAGCCATGGAAATTTGTCGTCTTGAGTAAGAGAGCAGATAATGAAGAATTGAGCAAGATAGCATTTGGGCAAAGGAATGTTGCTACTGCTAGCCATACTATTATCATCGTAGCAAGGACGGATTTACAGGCAACAGATGAGTATATAAAGAGGCAAATAGCTAGAATCTGCCCTCCTAGCGACGAGACAAGATTCCATGAAATTTTGCATGCTTATACCTATGCTACTAATGCTATGAATAAAGAGCAACTCTATGCTTTTGCCCATAGTAATTGTTATCTCCCACTCATGCAAATGGCTACTGCTGCCATGACTTTAGGTATCGATTCATGTATGATAGGTGGCTTTGAAAAGGATAAAGTGGATACGTATTTGGGACTTGAAGAGCCATTTGAGACCGCAGTAATTTTGAGTTTGGGATACAGAAAAGAAGAACCAAAATATCAAAAGCAAAGGCTTAGCATAGATGAAGTTGTGGAATATAGATAATGCGTAGCGTGGTTAATCGGATATCTTTAAAAGATAGTATATTTGCTGGAATCTACTGGTCTATTAAATCCTTTAAATAACGATATAGCCTTAATCACACAACACGCATAAAAAGTGTTTTATTTGCGTGTTGATACACAGAATCATACCGCATTCTTTTATCTTGTTTATGCTATTCTTATTGATTAAAGCATATAAGAAAAACTCTATGCAACACATAAGATTTAAGATTGAGGTTACGAGACTATCTAATATATTTAAGGTCTTGGTGTTAAAGTTTTGATAATGATGTAATATAATTTAGGTATTTATAAAACCTAATAAACATTTGCTATACAAGATGTTAGCCCTTATATGTTTAAAACCTTGTGATATTGGTTTAACAACTTTATACCTCATCACTAGAGAAAAAGATAAACATTAGTAGCTTAGAGTGTCGCCTATATCTAACATTACATTGTGTTTATTTGTAGCTTTTTATTATATCATTAAAAAATATTGGTATCACAATTCTCTTAATTCTCTTATAGCCAAATGATATGTTCTTCCCATATTAATAAAAAATCTATTCAAAGTCAATCATATTGCAAACAATAAATAAAGCACCACATATAAAGCACCAACACATACACCCATAAGATAGGCTATGGGATAAAACAGTTGCAGCCACACAAGCACAGAAAAAATGAGTATCATACCCAAAAAAGCAATTATTCGAGGCAAGGAAAAGCTCAGTTCAAATCCTAAACTCAGTTTTGATATATCAAGAAATTTTAGAATCTTTTTTTGTTCTTGCTTTCTTGAAATGGAGGGTTGTCCAGAATGTTGCTTATAGAATGTATTTGTGTCTATATGGTTTGAAGTCTCAAGGTCTCCAAGCACACATTTCGAAGATTCTTTTTGTGTCGCAAGAGTATTGTGCTGTGAGGCTTGAATAATTTTTTGATTAACTTTTGTCTTAATAGACCAAAAAGAAATAATCATGAGAATAATATAGGATAAAAAGGCTGCCCCAAAGGAATAAAGCCAAATAGGGTTATAAAGTAAGAATAGCATTACGCAAACACACATTATGATGCCAAGACATACTATAACAATCTTTGCTTTTTTTGTGAGAGACCTTATATTTGCCATTACAATGCAATATCTCCTTGCTATCTAATTTATTACGCATGAAAGCCTTATAACAAGACCTATATTTATTGTATTTCTATGATTGTTACGTGTGAATTGCTTTCTTTACATAACATACAATTTTACAAACATACAATTCAATGTTCTCATGATATCTAGTAATAGTCCGTAATTATAACCAAGTTTTACTCTAACTTCACTTCAATCACATCATTACTTATTCAAATCTATTTTACGTGAAAGTGATAGCACTAAGCCAATAGCAATACAAGATGCAAGCAGATTGCTACCACCATAGCTTAGAAATGGTACCGCCATACCTTTTATAGGGATAATACCTGTTTCACCAAAGGAATTCACAATGAAACTAAAACCCAACAAACTTACAATGCCTACGCAAAAAAGATGATAAAAATTTGCTTTTAGGCGAAATGCGATTTTAAAGATTCTAAAAAGTATGAGAAAAAATAGCACTACACACACACCAAGCCCAAATATGCCTAGCTCTTCGCTTATCCCCGCTAAAATCATATCTGTATGTATTTCTCCTAAAAATCCAAGCTTCACAAGGCTTTCACCAATACCAACCCCAAAATGTCCACCGTGATAGAAAGCATAGGTAGCATTTTGCACTTGTCCGCCTATTTCTACACCATCGCTTAAAAGTGGAAAATTTGGTGAATATGAATGGATAATATTTTCAATATTAACCCACCATTCTCTTACTCTTTTGATTCTGTGTGGGCTAGTAACAATGAGAATAGTGCCTATTATAGAAACAATACCTAGTGCCATTGTAAAAAGAGAAAATCTTCCGCCCGCACAAATAAGCATAACGATAAACACAAGTGCCAATAAAATAATCTGTCCTAAATCATTTTGCAATGTTGAAATAATGACGGTAATTACTAAAAAAACAAATAAATGAGGAATCACAATATAGAGCTGTTGGGCGAATGAAAGCGTATTGGTATCTTTAAATTTTCTACTAAAGCTCCATGCTACAAAAATAACATAGCCTATCTTAAAAAACTCTAATGGTGCTAAAGAGATATTGGGCAGACGCAACCATCGTTTTGCTCCACCAGCACTTGTAGCATAGCTGTCTGGTAAAAAAGGTAGAGCAAGAATAATGCAAAGTGAAACAGAAAGTAAAATGAGCCCAAAACTCAAAAGATATTTATCTACATCAAAATAAGACAATATCCACATAATAATGATACCTAAACAACTTGAAAACAGCTCACGATAGAGAAAGTGAAATTGTCCGTAGCCATAATACAAGACTGCGTAGGACGAAAGAGAGTAGCTCATACATATTGCCATGCCTAAAAGAGCCGTTACTAAAAAAAACAATCTCGTATCTGCCAAACTATAACCTCAAAGAATATAAAGCTTTGATTATACCAAAATATTGTCATAAAGAGGATATGATACCATATACATCATAAAATAAAAATAATTCCTTTACCCAATTATTAAAATATGATACAATAAACGCTATTTATTGTGTAAAGGTATAGGATGCTAGATAGAAAATATATTGTTGGTATAGTTGGGGCAAGTGGTGCAGTCGGCGAGGAATTATTGCGTATATTGGACGAAAGAGATTTTCCTATACAACGTATCGTTCCTCTTGCAAGCTCTCGGAGTGCGGGCGAACAAGTAGAGTTTAGGGATAAAAACTACACTATTTTAGAAACAACGCATGAAATTTTTAGAAAAGAGAATATTGAAATTTGCTTTTTTTCTGCAGGCTCTAGCATTAGCCAAGAATATGTCAAAAGTGCCATAGAGGCAGGCAGTTTGGTTATTGACAATACAAGTTTTTTTAGAATGAAAAATGATGTGCCACTTGTTGTACCAGAAGTCAATCCACAAGATATTAAAAAAGATTCTACACTCATTGCTAATCCAAATTGTTCTACTATACAAATGGTGCATATCTTAATGCCGCTACATAAAGCATTTGGCATTGAACGTGTTGATGTAAGCACATATCAAGCTGTGAGTGGTGCGGGTAAAAAAGGTATGGAAGAATTAGTTATGCAAATGCAACAATTTTTTGCTTTTACACTTAATGAAGCAGCACCAAAGGCTTTCCCTCATCGTATTGCTTTAAATCTTTTTCCGCATATTGATACGTTCTTAGAGAATGGTTATACCAAAGAAGAAATGAAAATGGTACAAGAAAGTCAAAAAATAATGCACACAAATTTTGAAATCTCTGCCACATGCGTACGTGTACCAATCCTAAGAAGTCATAGCGAAACTCTAACAATTCGATTTAAAGATTCTGTAAGTAGCGATGAGGCGAGAGAAGTTTTAGAGAATGCCGATGGTGTAGTTGTATTAGACAATCCAGATGAGAATAAGTATCCAATGCCAAGTATTGTTGCTGATACCGATGAAACCTTTGTTGGTAGAATTCGAAATGATATGTATGACACAAGAGTGCTGCATCTTTTCTGTGTAGCTGACCAATTGCGAGTTGGTGCAGCAACCAATGCGGTGCGAATCGCAGAAAAATGGATACAACTTTAGTTATGAGAAAAATCTATATAGCAATACTCTTGTCTTTATGTGTGGGAATATGTTATTGTGGATTGATGTATGCAGAGCGACATAAACATTATATTGTTGATAGTAGTTTAGAAAATAAAATTACAAAGATTGTAGTCGAAAAACATAAAAGAGTATTGCATTTGTATCATAATGATACGTTATTAAAAAGCTATGCGTCCGTAGCTTTAGGCAAGAATCCTATCGGACACAAACAGTTTGAGGGCGATAAAAAAACTCCGGAAGGACTATATTACATAGATTCTAAAAATCCCAAAAGTCGCTATTTTTTAAATCTTGGAATTAGCTATCCCAATAAATCTGATAAAGAATATGCTAAAAAATATCAAAAAAGTGCGGGTGGTGATATTAAGATTCATGGATTACCAAATGGCATGAGTGTTGCCAAAGATATATTTGCCACTTTTGGGGATTGGACAGATGGCTGCATAGCATTACCAAATGAATCTATGTATGAGCTGTATCATGTAGTAAAGGTTGGAACACCCATTCTTATATTGCCTTAAAGATTCTATTATGATTTGCTAGAAGATTATATTATGTCGCAGTGCTTATATACAATATGTTGTGCAACGCCTGAAATTCTCTGTAACCATTGGTGAATACTATTAGCGTGAATGATATTGGTTCAAATATTAGACACCACAAAATAGCATTGTATTACTGCACAATGCAATGCTTCATATCTCTAATCATAAAAAATATATCTAAGCGGATAGCGAAAAGTCGCGAAGATTTGCGATTTAACTCTTCATTGTATAGCATCTGATGGAATGGGATTTAGTAATACGATTTCTATTTATATGAATAGTTTTAATATTTGGTGTGATAGATTTTGCTGATTACTGTATTTTTATGGTTTCGTATTAATTTAAATTATTATATAAATCGCGAAAAACAATTCAATGAATCTTGTATAGCTAGTCATAAATGCTTGAGATTATCAGCGTTCTATGCAGACTTGTAGCTGCAAAAAAGGTATACATTGTGTAGGCTTACTTGAAAAAATATTTAATAACGTTGTAGATTCTGATTTCAATATATGTTATTAAATTGTAGAGTTATAAAATATGAATCATATTTTGGGATTGATAGGCTTGAAAGCTGCAACATAAAACAATAGAAACACATAATGTAGCAAATATCATAAAACTAGATTCTATAAAGATAGATTCTAATTAGATTGGGATAGTTATAATGCAGCTAATTTGTACAAAAAAAATCCATAACAGACATACGTATTTTGACTCCATTTTGCACTTGTTCTAATACCTTACATCGCGAATCGGTAAGCATATCGTCATCAATATCAATATTACGGAGTACTGGTCCTGGGTGCAACACAATAATATCGCGATTGCCTATTAGTTCTTTTGTTATACAGAATCTATGGGCATAATCCTTAAGACTACCATAAATCTGTGTATTATGACGTTCGGTTTGTGTCCGCAATGCCATGATAATATCTACTTTATCAAGCACTTCATGAAGACTGTGGGCAACTTTTAATCGTGTTTTGTATAAAAAATGCGGTGGTGCAACAAGTGTAATATCAACTCCAAATCGGGTTAGCAAATCTACATTACTATTAGCAACACGCGAATTTTTAATATCACCAACAATTGCTATACGTTTACTGCTTAATGTATCTAATCCATGTAAACAATCATTAGTACCAAAATGATTTGCTATTGTATAGAGATCTAGTAAAGCCTGTGTGGGATGTGCATGTGCTCCATCGCCACCATTGATAATGGGACAAGAAACAAAATTTGCTAAAAAATTCGGAGCACCTGCACTTTTATGGCGAGTGATGATTCCATGAGGTTGCATGGCATTGAGAGTAGCAGCAGTATCAGCAATGCTTTCGCCTTTTGCAGTAGAGCTCTTTGCAATATCAAGACGTATAACTTCCCCACCAAGATTCTTAATAGCAATTTCAAAGCTACTTAGCGTTCGTGTGGAATTTTCAAAAAAAATTGTTATAAAACGTTTGTTTTTTAAGACTTTATCTTTTTCAGAAATAGTAGTTGTTCGTTGGAAAATCGCTTTAATTTCATCATTACTTAAATCAGAAGTTTGTATTAAATGACGCATGCTTATCTCTGCCTCTATTCTTTATTGTACTATTTAGCTATAATTATAACAAATTTGCTAAAATTCACTATTAATTTATCATGCAAGAAATATTCATGCAAAAGAAGATTTTCACATATTGTATTATTCTTATCAGTCTTTGTGTTGGTATACTGTTTGGCAGCTGCTCTTCGTATTTTAACAGTCTCAAACATCTGAAAGTATCTCCAGAAACTTTAGCACAAAATAGTCGCATGGTATTATTAGCTTCACAAGATGATAAGCTCAAAATTGTAGCAAAGATGACGTACCTCAATGAAATTGATAATAGTATATATCGTAATAGAGAATATTTTTTCTTAGAAATTTTTAATGATGACGAAGATGTTATATTGCCAGATTCTATGCAAATTACAATGTTTAATCGCAAGCCTTTATGGATACGTCCCATTAATACTGATGAGCTTGATGACATCTTGGTTTTAGAGAATGAATTATCAAGTGGTTATCTCATTGCTTTCAGACGTGCCTCTGCATTTGAACAAAAGAAAATTAACATAGAATTATCAATTACAAATTTTAAAAAAGGTGTTTTTGATTTTTCCTATGTATTGTTAAAATCAAAGCTTTGATAACATGTATGCAGATAATCTATAAAGTTTATGCGTACTAGTGTGCTATTAATACTCTTTCTTTGTATCGCTAGGCAATTTTCAAGAAGATTGCAGATTGACAATTACATATAGTTTATTTATTAAACAATATATAAGACTTGATTCTTATAATCATTTGGAAAAAATTAACCCATTAGATTTAAGCAAAACGTTTGGAGTAAACCAAACATATTGACTTTAGCTAGGTTGGTGTTTACCTATAAATCAAACATCGTGCAGATTTTGTACAAATTATGATTATTAGTAATCACTTGTGTCTCTCATGTATTCAACCTTTTTTAGCTATAATATGCCCTATGGATTATTTAATATGAAAACACTAAGCCACAATTTAAACATTATACATTTTCCACTAACAGATTTTCATAATAGATTACAACAATGGTATGCAAGACATGGTAGGAAGGATCTTCCTTGGCGTAATTTGGCACGCGATGGTTCGCAAAGTTATGAGATTTATATAAGTGAAATTATGTTGCAACAAACACAAGTCATGCGTGTATTGCGTGATTTTTATTTTCCGTTTTTACAGAGATTCCCAAATTTATATGTTATAGCAAATGCGACACAACAAGAAATTTTAATGATGTGGCAAGGGCTTGGTTACTATACGCGTGCAAGAAATCTGCATGCTACTGCACAAATATGTGTTCAACAATATGGTGGCAAACTACCAAAAGATAAAGAGAATCTTAGAAAATTACCAGGTATTGGAGCATACAGTGCGGGGGCAATAGCATGTTTTGGTTTTGGAGAAAGTGTAAGTTTTGTTGATAGCAACATTAAACGTGTATTTTCACGTCTCTTTGCCCTATCTAACCCCACAAAAGCTCAACTCGAAAATCTTGCTGCCAGACTCCTTGATAGACACAAAAGCTTTGAGTATAACCAGGCTTTGCTTGACATTGGTGCTATGCTGTGTGTTGTAAAGCCACATTGTTCATTATGTCCTCTCATATCTTTTTGTAAAGGACGCTTTTCTCCACAGCAATATCCCATAAAGATTCAAAAACACCGTGAAATCTTATACTTAAATCTTTTCATCATTACTTTTAGTAAATCCAAACAACATTTTATTGTTTTGCAAGCACCTACACAAGAGATACCTGCATATACATGTGATTCTAAACAGACAAATAAAAAGAGGCAATCTAATCTCTATGCAGGACTCTACAATCTCCCTATCTTATACACAAACCCAGTAGCACGGCCACATGCTATATACTCTATTGGAAGTTTTAAGCATGCTTATACAAAATATACGATTACTGCAGAGGTAATCTACAAGCAATGTGAAGACAAACACGAAGCAATGGTAATATTAGAATCTATGGACTACCAATTTGCTTTTAATTATCCAAAAAGCACAGATTCTCCTACCATACAATCTATTCATGCAGATACCACAATAATCAAGCAAATGCATAAACCAAACAGCAAACAACATTATGCAACGAATAGCACTATAGAATCTACATTAGACTCCTCATTACAATCTCATAATGCAATACAATCACAAAACACACATATTCAAACTCTTACAAATATCAATAATTTTCATGATAGTATAGATTCTCCACAAAAATGTAATATTACAGCCTCCAAACAGAGTAAAAAATATATAGTTGTAAAACTACAGAATCTCGCTTCATTACCGCTCTCAAACTTAAGTCATAAAGCCCTAAAACTTGCCGCTACACAATTCCAAATTTTTAAACAATAATAATGATGGATTGCTAGAATTTATGTCATTGTGCGATAATTATTAGGGTGTCTTTATAGGCTACAAGATACTGTGCTGTTGCTGTAAAGGTTGCAAGAATTTAGAATCCCCAAAATCATAGTAAAACTTATAAGAAATAAGATATGATACTATCTGCTTTATCAAAACAAAATCCATAATATGTAGGAACTCTAGGATTCCCTAAACCCCAAAGATTCTCTAAAATCCCACAACATGACTATAGAATCATTAAATTATTTTATTTGTTTCAAAATAACAAGGATTACCAGCGAAAAACAGAAACATGAATACAAATCTGTTATGTGTCGTCTTATCTTATCATTGTCTGCTTATACGTCATATTGAGGTTAGCGGAATATCTCAAAATGATTTCTCTAAAATGTTTTGTCCAAAAGCTGAATGCAACAAGCAACAATAAATATTAGGCTGCATGGATTCTAGCCCAAGACTCCCTGTCATTTTGTCAAAAATGAAATATTGCTATTCTACAATAATGTCATGAGTTACATTGTATTAAATTTTGCAGCAATGCTTTTGCATTAACTTGCTGCAATACGTTAGATTACAATTCTTACAAGCCCTAAAAAATCTTATAAAATTTTATTGTCTGTTACTAATGCTTTTTGTTATTGCATAGCTTATAGAATAATTGATATACTATAAATGAATAAAATTATAATATGATTTATCCATAAAATATTTTCTTGCTACATACCCGTATTTTTTATTAAAAATAATAAAAAACATCAACAACTTTTATCATTATTCTTTAGCAAAATTTTAGTTTAGATTCAAAAAATTTTTATTTTCTTTTTAGTAATATTCTAAGTGAGATAGAATATTTATGCTTGTTATAATTTTTTAAGATTTAAGGAACTCGTATGAGTACATTACCGACACAAGTCAATATATCGCAAAATGCTGAATCACATATTCCATTTACGCATTTGCATTTGCATACGGAATATTCGCTACTTGATGGAGCTAACAAGATTGATGCATTAGCACAAAAAATTAAAGAGCTTGGCATGACAAGTGTTGCCATGACAGACCACGGCAATATGTTTGGGGCAATAGAGTTTTATAAAACTATGAAAAAAGCTGGTATAAAGCCCATTATAGGCATTGAAGCTTATATTCACAATAAAGAATATATTGATGATAGAGACCCTAATACTCCTAAATTTCATGTTTGTTTGTATGCAAAAAATGAGGAAGGATATAAGAATCTCATGTATTTATCGAGTCAAAGTTTTATACAAGGATTCTATCGTACCTCAAGAATTAATAAAAAGATTCTAAAAAAACACGCAAAAGGACTTGTATGTTCATCTGCATGCTTAAATGGTGAGATTTCATGGAATCTCAATCTTAATCCACTTATGGATAATAAGAAACGTGAGAGAAAAATTATATTAGGGGCAAAAGGTTTTGAAGGGGCAAAAGAGGCTGTTTATGAATATCAAGATATTTTTGGTGAAGATTTTTATATTGAAATTATGAGGCATGGTGTAGGAGATCAACTATATATTGATAATGCCCTAATTGATCTGAGTTTGCAAACTGGTGCAAAGCTTATTGCTACAAATGATTCACATTATAATAGCAAAGGCGATGCAGATATGCAGGAAGTTGCCATGATGATTGCTATGGGTACAGATATTAATGACAATAAAAGATTGAAGCACACGGTTTCAGAGTTTTATGTAAAAAGCCCACAAGAAATGTATGAGCTTTTTTTAGATATTCCCGAAGCAGTTTATAATACGCAAGAAGTTGCTGCAAAATGTAATCTTACTATTGACTTAAAAGATGACAAAAATCCGCCCACACCGCCAAGCTTTAAATTTGCACACGAATATGCTAAACAAGAAGGTTTGGATATTCAAGATGAAGCACAATATTTTGCGTATAAATGTCGAGAAGGCTTAAAAAAAAGGTTACAGCAAGTTGAATCATCGCAACATACGCTATACCATCAACGATTAGAAGACGAAATTGCGATTATTACACAAATGAAATTCCCCGGTTATATGCTTATCGTATGGGATTTTATTCGCCATGCGAAAGAAAATAAGATTCCAGTGGGTCCGGGTCGAGGCAGTGCAGCTGGTAGCTTAGTGGCATATTGCCTAGAAATTACAGATTTAGACCCCATTAAATATGACTTACTTTTTGAAAGATTCTTAAATCCAGAGAGAATTTCAATGCCAGATATTGATACAGATTTTTGTCAAAGAAGACGTGGTGAAATGTTTGATTACATGCGTCAAAAATATGGTGAATACAATGTAGCACAAGTTATTACATTTGGCAAAATGCTTGCAAGGGGAGTAATTCGCGATGTAGCAAGGGTCTATGGCATGCCAATCAAAGATGCTGATAAGTTTGCCAAACTTATTCCCTCAAAGCTTGGAATCACATTGCAAGGCTATACAAATAAAAGAGGTGATTTTATTCCCGGTGCCTATGAATTAGAGCCAAAAATAAAGGAACTTATAGATTCTAACCAGCTTGCAAAAAAAGTATGGGATATGGCTCTAAAAATGGAAAAACTTAATCGCAATACGGGTAAACATGCCGCAGCTCTTGTTGTAGATTCTGAACAAGAATTATGGAATAAAGTACCATTGTATGTTAGTGAACGAACAAAGGGTGTTATGGTTACACAATATTCGATGAAATATCTTGAGCCTGTTGATTTGATTAAGTTTGATTTCTTGGGACTCAAAACACTCACAGTGATTCAAGATGCCTTGCAAATTATTGAAGACACTAATAATATCACAATAAATCTTTCTACACTTGATGTCAATGATGAAAAGGTGTATCGCACACTTAGAAGTGGCAATACACTTGGTATATTTCAATTAGAATCAAGTGGCATGCAGGAAATCAACCGTAGATTGCAGCCAAGCAGCATTGATGATGCTATTGCACTTCTAGCCTTATTCCGTCCAGGTCCTATGGAAAGTGGTATGACAGATGACTATATTGAAAGAAAACATGGTAGAGCTAAGGTTGCTTATGCTTTTAAAGATCTGGAGCCGATTTTAAAAAATACCTATGGTGTCATTGTGTATCAAGAGCAGGTTATGCAAATCGTGCAAGTAATAGGCGGATATTCTTTAGGTGAGGCTGATTTAGTGCGTAGAGCTATGGGAAAAAAAGATGCACAAATCATGGCACAAAATCGCACAAAATTTGCTGATGGTGCCCAAAAAAATGGTTATGACAGAAAAAAGGCTGAAGAGCTTTTTGATCAAATTGCTAAATTTGCTGAATATGGATTCAATAAATCACATTCAGCTGCCTATGGAATCTTGACATTTCAAACCGCTTATTTAAAAACATATTTCGAACATGAATTTATGGCAGCTATGCTATCAAGCGAAAGCCATAAAGTAGAATCAGTGGCAAGATATATTGATGAGGTTAAAGCTATGGGAATTGAAGTATTACCCCCCCATATTAACACCTCGCAGATTAATTTTTCAGTTATTGTTGATGGAGAAGGCAAAAAGAAGATTGTATTTGGATTAGCCGCTATTAAGGGAACAGGTGAGGGACCATTGCAGAGTATTGTAGACACAAGGCTAAAAGGCGGCAATTATACAAGCATAGAAGATTTTATAGCAAGAGTCGATTTTAGTCGTATTTCAAAAAAAATTTTAGAACCACTTGTGAAAAGCGGCAGTCTTGATGGGTTGGGATATAGTCGTGCTAGTATGCTTGATAATCTTGATTATTTATGTGATGTAGGACGCAATATTTCCAGACAAAGAACGGATTCTAATGGTGGTTTATTTGGCACAGAATCTTTACATCCAAATTTACAGTTAAAGAAACTACCGGAGTTAGTTAATAAGCTTTTACTAGAATATGAATATGAAAGTTTAGGAATATATTTAAGCGGACATCCTTTAGATGATTTTAAAGACGAAATTGCAAACATTAAAAATGTAGTTAAAATTATTGATTTAGAAACTCTAGCAGATAACTCTGATGTTTTAGTTATCGGGAAAATTGATGATTTACAACGTAAAATGAGTAAGAGCAATAAACCCTATGGTACAATGAAGATTATGGATTTTACTGGCAAACAGACTGTTACCATTTTTGAAAATCAGCTTAACATCATTGATGGTTTTGATTTAACGCAGCCCATTGGGATTGTAGGTAGAGTTGAGAAAGAAGAGATTGTAACAGAAACAGAAGATGGACAAGAAGATAAAGATTGTAAGATTAATATTCGTGTTTTTGGGATTCTTAATCTTGAATCTTGTAAAGAAGTAGACATAAAAATTCGTAAAGATAAGGGTGATAAACAGACAAAACATGCTAAGAAAAAGTCATTGACGTCAAAGCAATACAGCCAAGAAGCGGTGTCTGATGAATTTTTAGAATACGAGCAATCTAATCATATCGAACCGTTAGATCTGCGTGCGGATATGAATGATAGACACTCTTGTCTCTGTGTTTTACTTGATGGTCTCATTAGTCACGAACAAGTCAGCATGATTGCTAATCTTGCAAGGGAACATAGCGGCAATACAAAGTTAGCCATTGGATTCCGCAATGCTCAAACCAATAAAGCTTTTATCCTAGAGAGTAATTTATCTGTAAATACCACTATCAAACCTAAGTTAGAAAAAATACTTCCTAATGTGCAATGGCAATTATTCTAGCTGTTAAATGCCAAGGATTAATATGGAAACTTTAGATATGGGATTATTGGTCTTTTTATTATTTGTTGTTATTGTTGGTATTGGTGGATTTTTATTTTTTGCATATAAAAAGTAATAGTAAGGAGAAGTTGTGCTTGTACATATATGTTGTAGTGTTGATAGCCATTATTTCTTAAAAGAATTGCATAAGGCTTATCCAGATGAAAATCTTGTAGGTTTTTTTTATAATCCGAATATTCACCCAAAAGATGAACACGATTTGCGATTGCAAGATGTCCGTAGAAGCTGCAATATGCTGAATATTAAGCTGATTGAAGGAGAATATAATATAGAATCATGGCTACATGATGTAAAAGGATTGGAAAATGAACCAGAAAAAGGAAACAGATGCAATGTGTGTTTCGATACTAGACTTATAAAAACAGCTGAACTTGCCAAGCATTTGAATATCAAGAAATTCACGACCACATTGCTTAGTAGCCCCATGAAAGAGCAAGTAACACTGTATAATCAAGGTGAGCAAATTGCTAGAGATAATAATCTTGAGTTTATTAAAATTAATGTTCGCAAAAATGGCGGTGTTACTAAACAAAACGAGCTTGCAAAGGCAGATAACTTATATCGACAAAATTATTGTGGTTGTCAATATGCACTGAATCAACAGCGTACTAAACAAAATAAAATATCGCTTGAAATGTTAAGCAATATTGGTAGACAGATTATGCCGGGTAGCATTGAGGGTAGACACATTACCTTTAAAAGACGTGATGCAATAGAAAGGAATAATGCAGGATATATCCTTACACAGCAAAAGAATCTTGTTTGGCGACTTTTATATGCTAGATTATGGCATAAAAGAGATATTATATCGTCCTATATATGTGCTAGATCATCGTCCAAGAAGCATGCTAAAAGTGGGAATATCATGTGGATAAAACCACAATTATCAAGATTTCATCACTTTTTTGATAATATTATATGTAAGTTTAATACTGCAAAAAAAATTGAATTTTTAGAATCCAAAGAAAAGATATATCAACAAAATCCCGATATTTTAATTGGATATTCTAAAAGAGATGATAGCATTTTTCTTGATATAACAACATTAAATTTTTTTCTTAATACAAATTATAATAATGTTAAAGATATGATTGCTAATCCACCATTGTATAATCAAGAGCTTACCATGCGTTATGTATTATGTGGCATGGAAAGCATTAACCCTATTATTATTATAGATTCTAAAATACTGCATGATATTATTATCGATATTAATGGAATCATGCAAGATGAAAATATATACACTTTATCTGAAGAAGTTGCGTATGATAAAGAAAATAATTATTTAATGTTATCATAACTATAAGTATAAGTGAAGCACAGTTTGCATTATGGGTAATTTTGTGAAAATATGATTGTGAGGGGATAAGGTGGGTAGAGATTCTCAAAGCAAGCATACAGTAAGAAAAAGATACGAAAGAGACCTATTGTATAATATACTTGGTAGTGCATCAGATTCTATTGTGGGTAATTTTACATTAGCCGAAATAGAATCTTTATGTCATACCGATACCATGCAGACACTAAAAGACATTATGCAAATACATGCAGATTCTATCGCGTGTGTTTCAATTTTAGATTCTACAATACAAGGGATTAAGCGACATTTGAATGATGGGCAAGATTATGAGAATATCTCTCTATATTCTAATTTAAATAAGCAGCAAGGTGATGTTGCCAATGGTTTTCATATTATTGTGAAAAATTTGTTTACAATGGCACAAATAACAAAAGATTGTGAAACACACAATGAGACACAAAGAAATGCGGAGCATAATATAAATTTCGCAGATTTCACACAATCACTTATTCATCGTCTAAAACCATGGAGAAAGGGTCCTTTCTATTTACATTTTCAATCAAACAATACATTGTCGTATGAAAAAGAATTGAAAAATAAAATGGAAGTCTTTTGTGTTGATTCTGAATGGAAAAGCACTATAAAAATGCAGCTTATTTATCAAGCTCTGTCAGCTTTACACTATGATATACGGGGCAAGGACATTTTAGACGTGGGATGCAATAATGGTTATTATATGTTTGATTTAGCCCTACGTGCAAAACATGTAACTGGTATAGACCCTGTTAGAATTTTTTTCTTGCAATTTCTCATGCTTTATAGGCTTTCTGGCTTAGACAATATTTCTTTTAGACTTTTAGGAGTTAAAGATGTGTCTTTGTTACAAAAACAATTTGATTTAGTACTGTGTTTGGGCGTCTTGTATCATCGTAAAGAACCATTGCAAACACTTATAATGCTTAAGCGATCTTTGAAAGAAGATGGGGTTGCATTGCTTGAGACACTTATTATACATGCAGAAGAAGAAATAGCATTGTGCCCATATCCTACGTATGCAAAGATGTCTAATGTATTTTATATTTTTAGCCCAAAGGCTTTAGCAAACCTTGCTAAACGTGCGGGTTTTAAAGAATGTTCTTTGATAAGTTTTTCCTATACAGATAGAAATGAGCAACGCACAACAGATTTTATTATTAAACAGAGTCTTGGGGATTTTTTGAATAAAGAATCAACAACAGAGGGGTATCCTCCAGCATGTCGTGGTATTTTTGCTTTGCGATAGTCTGTTGGGATTTTAAGAATTAATTTTGTGAGGAATAGTATTGATTGCATTTACATATTTAGCTAGTGAATCGCTATTCAAATAAATTGGAGCATGAGATTCTTTATTTTTAGAAAATAGGAATCTTCGGCTTCATCTCTTCTAATAAATTTATTCTATTGAGACTCATCTTGATTCTATATTATGCAAAAGATTCGTGTTATATTGTTTAAAATCAGGTATTGTTAGAATCACATAACAAACATAAGATGGAAAGCAATATTTAAATGAGAATAAAATATTTTTATGCTTATATATTATCTTCTGTATTGATTAAGTATTTATAAAACTATGAGATTCTTATCATTTTTTGATAATATTTTTGTGTGCATTGATGCACAGATTTTTTGTTTAGAATTTTTGGATTCTTAAATACTGTGATTCGAAAAAATCCCTCAAAATCGTAGCAAAACTTATAAGAAATAAGACATGATATTATCTGCTTTATTAAAACAAAATCCATAATATAGAGAAAAATTTTTGATATAACAACAAGAATCTTGCTTAGATATTTACAGTACTCTATTCACTTACCAAATAATTCTCAGGTATTACACAATTAAAATAGAATTTGATTCTAAGCTCTAAAGATATAGAAATTAGAATCAAATCTTTACAACAGATTCTCTATTCTAACGCTTTAGATATTTCGCTAACGCTCAATATGATTCGAATCTTGATTCCTATTGCTATCTTTCTTATCATTACCATAAATCTGCATTAGTAGATTCATGGTAATCTAGAATTTTGATTTTAGAATCAACCATGTTAAGCCTTAAATGAAACGTTTAAAGTATGCTTAGATTCTAGCCTGAGGCATTAGTTGAAGTCTCTAGGCACAGAATCTAGAATTTTATATTTATGAGATTTTAGGAATCTCATAAAAGAATAGAGGATATTCTAGCTTGTCATATCGACTGTATTTGGTGCTATAAAAAAACTTTTGGTTGTATCTTAGTATCATATTGTATGGCAAAAAATTTGGAATGTTTCTTTCATATAAATGAGATAAAACTTAATTACCGTCGCACAATAACTTAAATCACATTATAATCTTTAACAAATAATTACAGTAAATACAATATAGCAAGATTATAAAGACAATTCTTATGCTAAGAATTGTCTTTATATAACAACAAAAGTACTCTATTATTTGCAATTCATAACAATGTATCCCAAAATTGCCACGCCCACACAGCATAGAGCTATCACTGCCCCCACCGAGACAAACATATCATCACCAAGCCCTGTAAGCGGTGAGAGAATCCCACCAAAAGTAAAAAAACTAAAGCCAAGTATCGCTGAAGCATTCCCTGCATTCGTACGCTCCATCTCCATAGCCAATGCACTAGAGGTAGGCAATATCAAGCCCAAAAACACAAGTGCAATCCCAAAGCCTAGCTCAGTGAGAAACAAGCTAGGATTGCATTGCAAAAGCACACAAAGCCACAAACCACAGACAAAAAGCCCAATCACACCAACCTTCAAAGCCAAACGCTCATTTTTAAACAACGTCGTTATACTTGCCCCAATCGTAATGCTAAACGCTGCACCTGCAAAGCACAGAGAATATGAGAATCCACTAAGCCCAAAATGTGTCTGAAAAATAAAAGAGCTTGAAGCAATGAAGCTAAACATCACGCCCATAGCAAAGCTTTGCAAGATTACATAGAGCATAAATTGCTTATTCCTCACAATATGCCCAAAGGCAAAACTCTCCCAAAACCCACCTACAATGCGATTGCTATCGGGCAAAGATTCTCTAAAAAATGCTATGGATATGCACAGCACCACACCAATACCAAGCAGCACACTAAAAATCCCATGCCAAGTAGTGTATTCAAGCATTAATCCACCAAGCACGGGTGCGATGATAGGTGCAAGCCCTTGTATCGCCCCAAGAAGTGCAAAAAATCTCGCCAAATCCTCACCTTCAAACAAATCCGCCACCACAGACTTAGATATGACAATACCGCCACTCCCAGCGACACCCTGAATAAGCCGAAATACAAGAAAAGAATATATATCCCACGAACACAAACACGCTACAGTAGAAAGCACAAAAAGTCCAAGAGAGAGAAGCAAGATAGGTTTGCGCCCGTATTTGTCGCTTAAAGGTCCCATGATAAGCTGCCCAAACGCCAAGCCCACGAGACTAAAGGTGATAGAGAGCTACACAAGCGAAGTGGTCGTATCAAAGAGTCGTTGAATATCGGGCAACGCAGGAAGATAAAAATCCGTAACAAACGGACCAAACGCCGCAAGAGCCGCCATATTGACTAAAAGATACAGATAAGAATTGCGTAGCATAGAAATTCCTTGTCTATAAAAATACATGTAAAAAATAATTATTGTATATCCAGAATGGTAAACTGAATCTTTGGTGAGTCTTAGAAAAAATTATGGATTATTCTTTGCATACGTTTAGTATATCATTTGTTTGTAGGTTATGACTGTTAAAAAGATTGTGTGTGGATAATATTTCATTGTTTGCACATATGCCACTTATTACCGTATCATTTTTTATAATAATTTTTGCTGCAATATTTCCATTATTGTAATATACTTTTATGATACCATTCTTTTTATCATTTATGTATGGAATCTCACTTTGGATATTTCCATTTTCGTAATATGCTTTTTCTGTGCCATTTCTTTTATCATCTTTAAATAGACACTCTTTACTAAGACCACCATCTTCATTATACCATTTTGCTATACCATGCCAATTACCATTTATATACGAAACTTCTCGTTCAATATTCCCGTTTTCATAATACCATATTTCTATACCATGTTTTTCACCATGCTTGTATGGGATTATGGCTTCAATTTTTCCGCTTTCATAGTATGCTTTCCCTATATTCTTTATTTCACCATTTTCATATAAGTATTCTTCTTTAACATTTCCGTTTTCATAATATATTTTCACGACACCATTTACTATATCGTCTTTATATGAGATTTCAGATTCAACATTACCGTTCTCGTGATAACATATATCAATACCATCTATTTTATCATTTTTAAATGGGGTTTTACATTTGAGAATCCCATTCCTATAATATATTTTTTCAACGCCTTCTTTTTTACCATTTTTATATGGAATCTCTATCCAGTTACCATTATCATAGTATGTTTTCTCTATACATTTTTTCATTTTATCTGAATCATTTTGACATTTTGGTGTATGTACCAATGGTATCAGCACTATCATTAATAATTGCAATTGTTCTATAAGCATGACACATATCCTAATAAATTTCTAAAGGTAATTTAGAGAATCCTCATACCTTTGTTTTAATTATAATGCGAAGATTCTCAACCACAATAAACCATAAAAGCTTTTTTAGAGGTTTGCAGACTCCTTTATAATATTCTATTTTTTGTTGTACTATTGGCTTTTATATAATTTTTATTGATTAATAAAAATTAATAAAATATTTATAAAATTAAAAGCAAAAATCATAATAATAAGGAAACAAATGAAGCAAATTCGTGTTGTTTTAGCGGGTCAACCAAATGTTGGAAAGAGCTCCCTAATTAATGCACTAAGCGGTGCGAAACTACGAGTAGGAAATTTTAGTGGTGTCACTGTAGAAAAAGCACAAGCACAAATCACATATCAGGATTATATCATTACCATGATAGATTTGCCCGGAACATATTCTTTATATGGTTATACTATGGAAGAAAAAATATGTAAAGACTTTTTGTTACATGAGGAATATGATATAATCCTCAATGTTCTTGATTCTACCAACTTAGAAAGAAATCTGATTTTGACCTTACAATTACAGGAGATTCGCAAACCTACAATGCTTGCTCTTAATATGATTGATGAGGCAAAGAAAGATAATATTCACATTGATATGGAATCATTAGCACAGATTTTGCAGACAAAAATCTGTGCTGTGTCTTCTATAAATGGCAATAATCTTACACAACTTTTAGAATCACTTATAGCTCTTTATGAAAACAATCAATCTAGTGAAAATAATACATTGCAGAATATCGCACACAAATCAATGCCGAATCATTCAAAAAATACAGCTTTCAATATGACCTTTACACAAAAACCTCAAACTACACACACAACATTAATGAGCACAACAGCTATTCAAGCAAAATTCATTGCAGATAAAGTACAAACATTACCCACGCACAGAGCTAAAGGCACAGCAAAAATAGATTCTTTATTATTGCATAGAATCTGGAGTATTCCTATTTTTCTATTCGCCATGTTTCTTGTTTTTGAGTTAAGTTTTCTTATAGGAACATATTTTCAAGATTTAATAGAATCTGGTGTAGATTGGCTTAGTGAATATGCTGTATTACATATTCCGAATGAGCTGATGGCTTCATTGATTGGAAATGGAATCATTAAGGGAGTTGGTGCTGTTGTGAGTTTTTTGCCTTTAATTGCAACCTTATTTCTGGGACTCACGCTTTTGGAGGGAAGTGGTTATATGGCAAGAATAGCATTTATGCTTGATGGTTTGCTCTTTAGATTTGGATTGCATGGAAAAAGTTTTATGCCTCTTGTCATGGGTTTTGGCTGTTCTGTGCCTGCTTATATGGCTGCACGAACTTTGCAAAATCAAAAAGAAAAAATATTAACACTTTTTATTATAGGATTCATGAGTTGTAGTGCTAGATTGCCAATTTATTTGTTATTCGTTGGAGCATTTTTTCCTGCAGAATATGCTGGACTTGTATTGTTTATGATATATGTTGGTGGTGTTATTATTGCACTTATTTTAGCAAAGATTTTGAGACTTACGGTGTTTAAAGGTGAAATTGAACCCTTTGTTATGGAAATGCCTCGTTATCGGATTCCCACGTTAAAAGTCATTTGGTTTAGTGTGTGGAGCAAGAGTCTGTTGTTTTTAAAAAAAGCTGGAACAGTGATTTTAGCTGGGGCTATTTTTATATGGATTCTTGCTAGTTTTCCACAAAGTAAAGAAATACAAGAACATTACGAACAAGAAATTGAGAATCTTGCGACACTTCATATCGATGAGACGCAACTGCAAGATATGGAGAAACATTATAAAAATCAAATGCTAGAAGAGCAGCTAGAATATAGCTTTGCAGGACGTTTGGGACATTTTTTGCAACCGTTTTTTGCACCGCTCGGATTTGATTGGCGATTATCTGTTGCATTGATTACAGGATTTTCGGCAAAAGAAATGGTTGTTACAACACTTGGAGTATTGTATGCTTTAGGCGACCAAGCAACAGATGATGAAGAAGAAAATCTAGCCTTACAAGAAATATTGCAAAAACATATCACAATGCCAACTGCTGTTGCCTTCATTCTTTTTATTATGCTGTATATCCCTTGTTTTGCTGCTACAATAGCCTTTGGATATGAGAGTGGAAAAAAGATTTATGTATTGTATTTATTTATTTTTACAACATGTATTGCTTATATATTTGCATACATAGGACATGAGATTACAAGATTATTGATAGGATAAAAATGAATACAATTCTTTGTGGAATAGATGAGGCTGGAAGAGGTTGTATTGCGGGAAGTCTATTTATTGTTGCAGTAGTATTACAAGAGAAGTTTGTTACAGATTTTCAACGATTAGGAATAAAAGATAGCAAACAATTAAGCTTCATGCAGCGTAATGTGATAGCAATACAGATTATGCAATATTTACATACACACAACGGGTTTTACTATATTGTTAATTTTAATGCTCAACAAATTGATGAATTTGGATTAAAAACTTGTATGCAACGGGGATTACAAAAGCTTTGTGATTTTGCAAAAACCCGAGGTGCTGTGCGAATTATTTTTGATGGTAATACAAATTTTGGTATTATGGGTATTGATACGATTATAAAGGGTGATAGTAAAGATACTCTTATTGGTGCTGCCTCTATTCTTGCGAAATATAGAAAAGATGAAGAAATGTTGTTTTTACATAATCTTATGCCTCAATATAATTTTAAAAATAATAAGGGTTATTTGACAAAAGAACATAAAGAAAAAATTCTACAATATGGATATTCAGATATACATCGTAAAAGTTATCGTATTAAATCTTTCGAATCAAATCTTTTTTATGATAAATGTAATTCAGAGGGTTAATTGCAATCTTATAGAGTTTTAACATTTTTATTATATCATTGTATATTTACTAGAAAAGGATATTTATGAATGCTATATTATGCAGACTTGCATTAAAACTGAATTGTTTTGGTAAAAATGATTTTATTAGAGGTATTCGGAAATTTAAGAAAAGTGGCTTTATGCCCAAAGAAAAATTCAATTTTTTGCTACGATATAAAAAGCACCTTCGCATTATAGATTCACTGCTTTATACTAAGTTGTTACCAAAGGAACAGCAAGTTTTTATAGCTTGGCTTTTTAAACGATGGATAACGGGGGGGGGGGGGGTAACATTGCCGATGAATTTTGGCTTACAAAAGTCAATCTTGCCTTTATTGAAGCTGAAAAACTTTATAATAGTAGAAAAACTCAAGAATCTCCTGTAAAATTCTTTTATAATAATCAAGAATTTTCTTATTATTCACATTGTCCTGTACCTTTTTTTGCTAATACAGATATTCAATCTTTATCTTTTTATCCCATTGCACACACTTTTTTACTACGTGAGTATGATAAAGACGGTTTTAACCCGAATGATGGTGAAGTCATCTTTGATTGTGGTGGTGCGGAGGGCGATACTGCCTTGTTTTTTAGTATGTTATATCCAAACTCACCTATTTATACTTTTGAATGTGCTGATTCCTCATACACACTATTGCAAAAAAACCTTGTAGCAAATAACAAGCAAGAACAGATAAAAGCCTACAAATGTGCCGTTGGCGACAAAACACAAACATTACACTTTGAATCTTGGCATATAGTGCCACAAAAAACTGACACGAGCATAGAAGTAGATTGCGTATCTATCGATGATTTTGTCTCACAACACAATATCACAAACATAGGGCTTATCAAAATGGATATTGAGGGTGCTGAACAAGATGCACTTCTTGGGGCAAGAGAGACAATTAAAAGATTTAAGCCAAAGCTTATGATCCCAATCTATCATTTAGAAAATGATTTTATTGAGATTCCAAAGTTTTTACATTCTTTGAATCTTCCTATGGAATTTTCGCTTAAATGGACAGAGATTCGTGTTTGGGGAATGGATTGTGTGTTATTCGTAAGATTTATATAGTTTTTGTGCAATAATAGATTCTAAAAATATAAAAGAATAAAAAGATTGGTCTGTAATTTTTATCATTGTGCTGTGCTTATATGGATTGTTGATTGTAGATGTTTATGAATTGTAGGTATTGTGGGATAAAAAGGTATATTAAAGAATTTAGATTCTAAGGATATTTGTTATGTTGAGTGAATGTAAAACATTTTTTGAGAATACAAAATGAGAAATATTTTTAGAATCTTAAAAGATTCTTTATTTGCTACGCAAATTCCAATCATGACAGAGAATCTTAGAAGCTCAATAACTAGATTCTAAGATTCAAATATTTTGACTAATGCCTTAATATGGCTAGATTCTAAAGGTTATTTGGTACAAATATGAAGCGATACATCAAATCAATGTTATATTTGGTATAAGGTATTTATATAGATTGCGACTATTGAGCTACCAACCGATACCTTTATGGACTCATAATATTAAAATTTCATAGCAATGCCTACATATACTTGTGCTAAAAATAATAGCATACCGTCATTATAGAATTCTTTTCCAAAATCATTTGCAATCACATTAGCATTGCTTTTATTGTTTGTCATATCTACAAGCATACGAGCTTGGATTCCAAAGTCAATGGATAACCAAGAATTAAGCGGGAATAAAAAACCTAAACGAAAGAGCAAAGAGAGATTGTTGTAATGTTGTATATCGGCAAGATTGAAAAAAGTATAGCCAGTTCCAAATCCAAGATAAGGGTGGATATATGGCTTTGGTTTTATAATAAAATCCATGACAATATCCAAACTATGAAAAGAATTATTGATATTTGTTTGAGAATCAACCAAAGCAGCATTAATCCATCCACCCGTGTAAGCCATGAAGCTTTTGCTGCTGAAGTTTGGGTATCCCTTTGGTAACCTATGCTTGTGCTAAGAAATGGTTGTTTAAAAATATCAGTAAAACTTGCATAATCATGAAAGATGACTCTCTGTATACCCCCAGATATTCCCACCACAATGCTATTTTTACCATCTTTAAAAGTAGAGGCATACAACGGTAAGTAGAATATTACTAAAAGCACGATAGCTGTTAATAGAATATTTTTGATTTTTTGTATTATGTCCCACATTTTCTCATCCTTTTTATTTTTCACTTGAATAAAAAGGGTATAAGATAAAAAGAGACACAAACTCCACATTACACCATCTATCTTATACCCCACTCTAACCATAATATAATTGCTTTGATGATTATAATGGACTTAACCAAAGATTAGTCCAAAAATATCTGCCACTATTCCAAGAATTCAAAGAATAATCCCATGTTTGCTCCTTTATCTAAAATCAGACTTATTAACAAGTCTCATCGTATATAGTAACAAAAAAATATATTTGTCAATAGAAATTATTATTTTTTACATATTACATAATATTAATACTTAATAACAAGCTTTTTTATAATATTTTATTTAGAGCTATTTGGAACAATTTTAGCATACATATTCATAATTTATGATATGGATGCAATATGATAGAAAAAGAAAATACAAAAGTCATTGTAAAATTCTGCAAACTTCATGATGATGCTGTTATTCCACAGTTTGCAAGTAGCCAAGCCGCTGGGTTTGATTTTCACGCTTTAGAATCTTGTGTATTAAAAGCAAACAGCCATGCTCTCATTCGCACAGGACTTTGCATGGAAATTGAAGATGGATATGAAATACAAGTGCGTTCTCGTAGCGGATTAGCATTAAAACATAAAATTATGGTACTTAATTCCCCAGGAACAATAGATAGTGATTATCGTGGAGAATTGATGATTATTTTGGCAAATTTTGGTGATGATTTTGAAATTAAGAAAGGGGATAGAATCGCACAGGGCGTTGTAAATAGGCTACCACAAGTAGAAATAATGCAGGTGAATCAAGTAAATAAAACCGAACGTGGGACAGGGGGGTTTGGTAGCACTGGAGTATAATTATAAAGCAAGTTGTGTTTATAGGAGAAATGAGTAAACTATATGTGGATTTAGAAATTAGATAAACAATGGTTTCAAGCCGTTCACACATCAGCCTTTTATTATTCTTCTTGCGAATATTATTATGGTTAGAGGCTTTCATTTTTATGTGAGAAAATAAAAAATGAATATATTACTGGAATGAACCATATCGCATGAGTTTTTCATAACGTTTTGCGATAAAATTTGGGGTGGCTCTGATTTGTTCCAAAGATTCAAGAAAGTAAGTTTTTAATCTCTGTGCAGCTTGGAGCTTATCTCTATGTGCCCCACTTGCTGGCTCTGTAATAATGTCATCAATAAGATTAGCTTTTTTTAATTCTTGAGGTGTTATCTTCATAGCTTTTGTGGCAGCTTCGATTTTTGTTGGGTCATTCCATAAGATTGCTGCACAGCCTTCTGGTGAAATAACGCTGAAAACAGAATACTCCATCATCGCAAGCTTATCTGCTACTGCAATCGCTAATGCTCCACCACTACCACCTTCACCAATTACCACAGAAATTGTTGGTACTTTGAGTGTAGAAAAATCCTGTAAGTTTTTAGCTATGGCTTCGCTTTGTCCTCTTTCTTCTGCTCCAAGACCTGGATATGCCCCTGCAGTATCAACAAGCATAAGAATAGGAATATCAAATTTTTCTGCCATTTTTGCTATTCTTAAGGCCTTTCGGTATCCCTCTGGATGCGGCATACCAAAATTTCGAATAATCTTATTTTTTGTTCCTCGACCCTTTTCTTCACCAATAACCATAACTCTTTCATTTTCAATTTTTCCTAAAAAACAGACAATAGCCTTATCATCTCGGAAGTGCCTATCGCCAAATATTTCATAAGAATCTTGCATAATGAGTTCAATATAGTCAAGTGCATATGGTCTATCTGGATGTCTTGCTAATTGCAATTTTTGATAATCATTAAGATTTGAGTATACTTTTTTAATTTCATTATGTAAATCTTTTTGCAATATTTCTACGGCTGTCTTATCATTGGACATTGTAGCTGAATCTATATCTTCTTGCAAAGATTTTAGTCGTTGTTCAAAATCTAAATAGGTAGCCATTTCTCACACTTTTTTAAAAATCACAACACCGTTTGTCCCGCCAAATCCAAAAGAATTACTCATAACACACTGAATATTTGCTTTTCGTGAAACATTTGGAACATAGTCTAAATCACACTGTTCATCAGATTCTTCTTGGTTGATGGTTGGAGGCAAAACTCCATGTTGCATAGCCATGAGAGAAATTACTGCTTCGATAGCACCTGCTGCACCAAGACAATGTCCTAACTGCCCTTTGGTAGAACTAACGGGAGGAACATCATCATTAAAAACTTTTTTTAAAGCTCGAGTTTCAAATATGTCATTGTAATATGTGCTTGTTCCATGTGCATTAACATAGTCTGGACTTATTCCTGCCATTTGTATGGCTTGCTTCATTGCACGATAAGCACCTTCTCCTTCTGGGGCTGGCGTAGTAATGTGATTAGCATCGCCACTTTCACCAAAGCCACACAATTCACCATATATATTGGCACCTCGTGCTTTGGCACTTTCATATTCTTCTAAAACCAATGCCCCTGCTCCTTCACCCATAACAAAACCATCTCGTTTTTTATCAAAAGGACGTGAGGCTTGTTTTGGATTACCACTAAATGTGCTAAGGGCTTTCATTGCAGCAAATCCACCTATACCTATCTCACAGATAGAGGACTCGGCACCAATTGTTAGCATTTTATCAGCACAACCAAGCATAATCGTTTTTGCTGCTTCAATAATTGCATGGGTACCTGCGGCACATGCAGTAACACTAGAAAGATTTGGTCCTTTGATATTGTGTTGAATAGAGATAAAGCCCCCTAACATATTAACAAGCGTAGAGGGAATAAAAAAGGGATTAATGCGTCTTGGTCCTTTGGTATACCATGCAACCGAATTGCCTTGTATATTGCCTAATCCACCAATGCCTGCTGCGGAACTCACACCAAAACTTTCTGCCACATCTGGTAATATTTTATAATCGGTTTGCAAAAACGATTGTTTGGAATCTTTAACACTATCTTGTAAGGCTTCACGTGCAGCTAATAATCCAAGCTGAATAAATCTGTGTGCCTTTTTAACCTCTCTTGGGTCAAGGACTGATTCTGGATTGAAATCTGTAATCTCACCTGCTATTTGAACCGGAAAATTTGTAACATCAAAAGATTCTATACGCTTAATGCCGCTTTCTCCTTTGATAATTCTTTCAAAAGAGGTTTCTTTATTTAAACCAAGAGCATTTACCATTCCAATACCTGTTACCACAACACGTCGCAAATATTACTCCTTACAAGAACATAAATTATAAAGACTAGCTACCCTTAGCGGCATCAATGTAGTTTACAACGTCTTGAACAGTTTTGATTTTTTCTGCATCTTCATCTGGAATTTTAATATCAAATTTTTCTTCTAATGCCATGATAAACTCGACCACATCTAAACTATCAGCATTTAAATCCTTTGTAAAATCAGATTCTGGTTTAATTTCATCTAGCTTTACTTTTAATTCGCTTGCTACTAATTCTTTTACTTGTTCAAATGTTGACATAATGGACTCCTTGAAAAATAAATTTATTCTTTGAGAATCTATATTTTGTGTTTGTCTTAAAACACAAAATACTTGGTAAGAAAAATGTCATTATAACAAAATTCGTGTTAATTAGGTTAATATTTTATATGTATTGGGATATTTGTGTTTTGGGTTGATTTAAGTTTATTTGATTATTTGAAAATAGATAGGTTGCAGTATGATAGGGTCGAACATGTTGTTTATTTTTGTAGTTTATAATGCAGAGGTTTATTTTTTTGCCCAAAAAAGAGATTAATTATGCAATTACGAGTGATGACTATTCAAGATTATGAGAAGATTAAAGCATTGTGGAAAAGTATTGATGGATTTTATATTCGTTCCATCGATGATTCGCTTGAAGGAATGCAAAAATTTTTGGCAAAAAATCCACATACCAATGTCGTTGCATTGCAAAATGATGAAATTATTGGCACTATATTGTGTGGATATGATGGACGTTGTGCATATTTCTACCATGTTTGTGTAAAAAAAGAATACCGTCATAAAAAGATTGGTAAAAGCATGGTTGATTTTGTGATAAAATCACTAGAAAAAGAAGGAGCAACACATATTAATTTAGTCGCATTTAAAACAAATGAGGTTGGAAATCTTTTTTGGCATGAAGTTGGATGGAATCTTAAAGATAATGTAAATATGTATGAATATATCCTAGATTCTGATAATATTCGTTTACCCAATCTCCCTAAAGAATAGATACGGGCATAGATATATATGCTAAAGCCAATAATTGATATCAGTTAATATAAAATATGAGGAAAGATGATTTAGAGTTGCTAAAATTTCGTACATAAATGTAATTTAAATATTAAAAATTAGCTTTCCACTACACTAATAATCAATAGCCAAATATTAAAACATTGCATTGAAATAAAAAGTAGCATTTTAATGCATCAATCAATATTTTTACTCAAAATATAGAGCTTGTGTGAAATATTGTTTATTGTAATTTTATAGTTTTATCTTATATATTTTATTTTTTGAAACATTATAATATTTTTATGATATGATAAAGTTCTAAAATTTCTACTATTTTAAGGATAGATATGCCAAATTCTGATGTCTGGATACAAAATTATACTCCAATCTTGGATAATTTATGGATAAGTGGTTTTGTGGCTTTGCTACCTATTTTATTTTTTTTAGCATGTCTTGTATGGTTGAAATTGAAAGGTTGGTTAGCCGCACTTTTTACTGTTATTTTGAGCACACTAATTGCTCTTTTTATTTATAAAATGCCTATTAATATGGTTATTATGAGCTTTATTCAAGGATTTTTAACAGGACTTTGGCCAATTGCTTGGATTATTATTGCAGCTATATTTTTATATAAAATCACAGTAAAAACAGGATATTTTGAGATTCTCAAGCAAAGCGTTATTGCCGTTACCCCAGACCAAAGATTGCAAGTTATTCTGATTGCCTTTTGTTTTGGTGCTTTTTTAGAAGGAGCTATTGGTTTTGGTGGTCCTGTGGCTATAACAGCAGCTTTACTCGTGGGGCTTGGATTACGTCCTCTTTATGCAGCCGGTTTGTGCATGATTGCTAATACCGCTCCTGTTGCCTTTGGAGCAGTGGGGATTCCTATTACGGCTCTTGCAAAAGCAGTATCAATAGATGCAGATTTGATTGCGGCTATGGTTGGACGTATGTTGCCACCATTGACACTTTTTGTACCTTTTTTTATTGTATTTTTAATGAGTGGTTTAAGAGGAGTAAAAGAAACTTTTCCTGCAGTCTTTGTGGCAGCGGTTTCTTTTGCGGGCGTACAGTATTGGAGTTCCAATCATTTGGGTCCAGAATTACCCGATATTATTTCAGCCATTGCTTCTATTGCAATAACTTCACTTTTCTTAAAGTTTTGGCAACCAAAACATATTTATATTGGGGATACTGCAGATTCTGCTACACAAAAACACAGAGAACAATATTCAGTTAGAATCGTATTTTTAGCATGGATTCCTTTTATTTTACTTGTTATAACAATCATAATTTGGCAAACCACTGCCTTTAAATCTTTGTTTGTTTCACACGCACCTTTAGCATTTACAAATATTAGCTTTGAAATGCACGGATTACACAATCAAATACTACAACAAGCCCCTATTGTAAAATCTTTAGAACCACTAAAGGCTACTTGGGATTGGGCAATCATTCAAAACCCGGGGACAGCTATTTTATTAGCAGCTATTTTGAGTATTTTTGTGCTACGAGCTAATGTGTCTATGGTTTTTAGTGCTGCGAGTGAGACATGTAGAGAGATGTTTATTCCAGTCATTACTATTGGTCTAGTGTTGGCATTTGCCATTATCTCTAAGAATAGCGGACAAGCTGCTACTATGGGGTTAGCTCTTTCTCACACTGGTAATTTATTTCCATTTTTTTCTCCCTTTATTGGTTGGATTGGAGTATTTTTAACAGGAAGCGATACGAGTGCTAATTTGTTATTTGGATCACTACAACAAGTAACAGCAAGGGCTTTAAATATGCCAGAAGTTATGTTTATGGCAGCAAACACTGTTGGTGGAGTTGTAGGCAAAATGATTAGTCCACAAAGTATCGCTATTGCTTGTGCTGCCGTCGGTTTAGTTGGCAAAGAATCGGAGCTTTTTAGATTCACGTTGAAATATTCCATCGGATTTATTGTATTCATCGGATTTTTGACTGCTTTTATTACCTATGTGATGCCTTTTATTATCGTAACAACATAATATTCTGTATAATTTGAGTAAAAAATATAGGAACTATATGAGTGTCTTAAAAGCTGAAAAACTAAGCAAACATATTAAAAAAATACAAATTGTTAAAGATGTCTCACTTGAAGTGCATAGTGATGAAGTAGTAGGGTTGCTTGGTCCAAATGGAGCCGGAAAAACAACTACTTTTTACATGATTTGTGGGTTACTGGAACCCAGTAATGGCAAGGTCTTTTTAGATAATCAGGATATTTCAAAAAAGCCTCTGCATGAACGGAGCAATTTAGGGATTGGTTATCTTCCCCAAGAGTCAAGTATTTTTAAAGATTTAAGCGTAGAAGATAATCTTTTGTTAGCTGCTCAAAATGCCTATAAGAGCAAAAAAGAAATTCATTCAAAAATTGAACAAATGTTGGAAGCTTTTAATATTGAAGCCATTCGTGATAGACGAGGTATAAGTCTTAGTGGTGGTGAGAGGAGAAGGGCTGAAATCGCACGAGCATTGATAAAAAATCCAAAATTTATATTACTTGATGAGCCATTTGCTGGGGTGGATCCTATCGCCGTTTTAGATATTCAAAAAATTATTCAAACTTTGGTAGAAATGAATATTGGTGTTCTTATTACAGACCATAATGTACGTGAAACATTGGGAGTGTGTCATCGTGCATACGTTATTAAAAGTGGGGAGGTTTTTGCTAGTGGAAATGCTGATGAAATTTACACTAATCCGTTAGTACGCAAATATTATTTAGGAGAAAGCTTTAAAGCATAACCATAAATATCTGTTATAGTGTATTATTATTTGGATTGATTATATTTAATTTATTGATTTTTGGCTAATTTAAGCAAAATACATTTTAGCTAAAAATCAGACAAACTACCTTTGATATATGGATATTTTTTGGAACTATTCACAAAGATAAAGGTAAGACAATAATTTTAAATTAGCTATTACCAATGCAATTTTTTATTTAAAAATATTAAGCCCTACTTTTCCACTCTAGCATAAATTCTAATTCCACTGGGAATTTTGATTGTGGAAATTTTGATTTTGCTCTTTGCAATGTTTTTTCAACTTCACCAATGACCATATCTTCTTCAAGGCTTTCTGTTTTGCTAAGAAAATCAATGTTTTTAACTATAATATCTTTATTTACAATTTGTGCTTGAATCATTACTTTTGCTCCAGAATTGTCATCAATCCATTGCTTTGGATAACGTAATGCACTATTTATGAGATAACGATATAATGCAGAGTTTTGTGTTCTTTCACTGATTTCAGCATTTCTCTCTACACTATATGGGAATCTTTCCCATTTTTCAGAATTGATTTTTTGAGCTGCATTGTTTGCTAACATTGCTAATATAATATCCATTATTACTCCTTTAATATATTGCGGAATCTTATTATTGTTTCAAGCTTAAAAGAGTGTTGAGAATCTGATCTGATGTTGTAATAGCTTTTGAATTTGCTTGGAACCCTCTTTGCACAACAATAAGTTGAGTTAATGCACGGCTTAAGTCAACGTTGCTCATTTCAAGTTTAGATCCACTTACACCACCGCGTCTTCCTGTATTTGCTGCACCAACTATTGGTTCGCCACTATTACCCGTTTCTGAAAAGATATTGTTACCCTCTGCTTGCAAACCTGCACTATTTGCAAAATTGGCAAGAGCAACTTGAGCTAATGCCAATGTTTTACCATTACTAAATGCACCAAGTAATGCACCATTAGAATCAAATCGAACATCCATTAAATCTCCAGCATTATAACCATTTTGTGCGATATTATAGGTTTCAGAACGTTTGTCTACACTTGTTAATCCATCAAAAGTTTTATTTTTACCAAAATTGAGTTCAATTCTTTGCGGAGATTCAGAGCCATTTTTCGGGTCAAACTGCAACATGGGAGGATTCATTCCACCTAGACTACCATCATTATTAAATGATACACGGCCGCCTTCAAAAATATTTGGATTATCTGGACTACCACCAATGAATTGTGCCGGTTCTGGGACAATAGCCCTAAATGTCCATTCTTTTCCACCACTTTTTGTAAATTCAAAACGAATAGTATGTTTACTACCCAAGCTATCAAACATATCTATACTTGTTGCATGTCGTGCATGTGTTAGTTTCCCGCTTGCAACACTTGCCCCTCCTTCAATCAATGAGGCAGTGTTTAACGCTCGCATAGTATCTCGAAGTAAAATATTGGTAGAAACTTGTCCTGAACTATAGGCACTTGCCATAATCTGAAGATTATCCACTACACCATCATCATTTTCTTTATTTGCTATTTCAAACATACCAAAACGATTAAGAGTTACACTTACTGTCGCTGTGCTATCACGATATTCTTGACCGGGACTTTTAATCATATTAGCATCATATTGCATTAAAGCTCTTAAATCTTCGGTTGTTTTAAATTGTCCCGTTGTAGAATCTGGGTCATTTGATTTTGTATAACGATATCGAAAGGCTGTGATGTCTTTGTCTCCCTCAACAAAATTAGCAAAAGCACCTGTTCCACCTTGGGTAATAACAATATTTTTCGTGTTTTCATCACCATCCATTTCATTGCGGTTTTCAAGTCTTAATTGCCCGTTATCAACATATGCTTCAATACCAGTTTTATCGCGAACTCCATTAATAGCTGATACTGCTGCAGCAAGAGTGCTTGTACCAGACAATCCAGAATCATTGGTAAAGCTTACTTTTTGTCCATTGATATGCACAACGCTAGGCTCTTTTGTTACCACAACAGTATTAGTAAGCTTTGATGTTCTATAACTCATCCAAAATCCCTGATTCTCATTGAGTGCAAAGGAATCTCCATCAGCATTAAATAATGCTCCAAAATCCTCAGCTAATTGTGTGAGATTGCCTTTAGAATCATATCGAGGATTATTTCCATCTGATGCAGTGTATGTTGTAGAATCTAATGCAGACACATTAACAACATCATCAACATGTCTTCCTGCACTAAGATTTGCACGCAAGGTTACTTTACTTGTTGGTCGTGCAGGCATAACCATACCGGGGTCAATTTGAATGCTTTCGAGAGGACCTGTGTTGTCTACTTTAAAAAATTCATTATCCGTCATAGTTGAACCAGAACCTTGATCCAATGGTGGTCTATTCCAACCTTGTACAACATAACCACCGTTTGTTACAAGATTGCCTTTTGCATCAAATAAAAATTCTCCATCTCGTGTATAATTTTTTGTTTCGCCCCTATCTCGACTAATAATAAAGAATCCATCTCCTTCAATAGCTAAATCCGTTTTTACATCAGTATTTTGCGTGTTTCCTTGAGAAAATACTTTGGTTGTAGCATTAATGCCTACACCCATACCAACTGAAAAATCATTTTGCCCTCCGAGTCCATTCTTATACGGGGAAGTTGCTATTTGTTTAACTTGTGATAGCATATCCACAAAAGAAGCTCTAGAGTATTTAAAGCCAACAGTATTTACGTTGGCAATGTTGTTGCTTTCAACATCTAATGCAACTTGATGAGCTTGAAGCCCACTTACACCTGACCATAATGAGCGTAGCATGGAAATCCTTTAGAATCAAAATTTTATGTTATTAAGCAAATATGATTCCAAAAATTATAAATACTCAATAATTTTCAATAAATTTTATGTAAAATATGTGGGCTATCTGTGAGAATTGTAGGTATTATCAATTTTTAGTCATTATAATCTGAATCTACAACATAGTATTTTATATTGCAAAACTATTCAAATATATTGTATTACTATTGCTACGTATCTATCCTTTTCTTGCTAAGAATAGTACAAAATTAACCCACTTAAAAAGGATTTCAATATGAGAAAAACCGCAATTTTCTAGCATTTTTGTGTTTTCATAAACGCTGTATGGCACAAGTATGTTTTCTAATGCCTCACGTTTCTTGTAAATTTCTCCTTGTGTGTAACCTCTTTTTGTTTTGTATTCATGATAGCAAGCAATCATTTGTGTTTCGAGTTTGGAATCTTGACTAATTACCTTTTCAGCTAACAAAAATATTCCGTTTTTTTTGAGTGCGTTATAAACCCTTTGTATCATATCTTGTCTGTAAAGCGGACGTACAAACTGCATAGTGTAGAAAGAGAGAAATATATCAGTTGCTTTAAAGTCTGTTTGCAAAAAATCTTGTATTATAAATGCAATATTTGATCCCATAGCATTTGCTTTTAGTCTTGCTCTTTCAATCATGGCTGGTGAATTATCAATACCATACATACTTGCATGAATGTGATGTTCTTGTAATATATTGTCAAGACGTAGTAAAAAATTTCCTGTGGAACTTCCAAGGTCATAAATGATTGGTATATCCGATATTTGTTTATTGATATAATGTGTCTGAATGTATTGCATAATAAAAAAAATCGCAATATCAATAACTTCATTATAAAAGGGAATAGAGCGTTCAATCATATCATCAAAGACACTTGCAACAATATCATTAAATTCAAATTTTTCTTGATAATCTTTTGTAAAGATTGTATCTGTATGTGTTGAGATTATAGTGCTTGTAACATTAGGTTGGACGAAAGCATTGGGTTGTGTTGTAGCATTATAATAAGTTTTTTTTGACATACTGACTCTTAGTTGATTGAGATATGGAATCTATATTTAGGATTACTTGTGTATTTGCATACTAATGCAATGCAAACTGCCATGTTGCCGTATGAGCGATTCGCAATTTATGTCTATAATAGTATAATCTGGCAAATATTGTCTTAGCGTTGCTAAGGCTATTGAATCTGTAGGTTTATTGTAAACTGGGACAAGCAATCTTTTTTCATTGAGAAACAGAAAATTTGCATAACTTGCTGGTAGATGTTCTTTTTGCAATTTTCCTTGTGTATTATGTTGCAGTGTGTATTCACAAAGGGGCAATGGAATAAGTGTGAAACCATGCGAGACGGCAAGAGATTCTAGTTCGGCTTGCATAGCATTAAGTTCATTAAAATGAGGATTTGTAGCATCTGTGCATTGTATATAAGCAATCGTATTAGGAGCAAGAAAACGTGCTAGAGTATCGATATGTCCGTCTGTATCATCACCCAATAGGAATCCGTGATGTAACCATAATATTTCAGAAACATTAAGGCAAGATTTCAGGATTATTTCGATTTCATTTTGAAGAAGATGTGGATTTCTATTTTTCTCTAAAAGGCATTGTGTGTTGGTCAGTAAAACACCCTTACCATTATAATCAATACTACCGCCTTCCAATATGATTCCATAAGATTTCATATTGTCAAACAAACCCATTTTTTGTAATTCTTTATTAAGCTGATTATCAAGATTTGCAGGATATTTTAATCCCCAACCATTAAATCCAAAATTTGCAAATTCTCTTGTGAAATTACCCGCAGTATTTTGAAATATATTTGAAAGATTAAGATTTTTAGATTGTGATACATCACTTTTCGACATAGCACGAATTGTATTGTTAAAGCTTTGATTATCACCATATTTTTTTATTGAAAGAGCAATGCTATCCCTTGCCCATACATCATTAGTTTCAATCATAAAAACCTTGCATCGTTGAGCATTGGGGCATATATCAAGCACTTTATCAACACGATTTTTTGAAACTATATCTCTTGGATGCACAATTAAATAGACTTCTTCTACTTTTAAAATCTCAATTATAATTTTGTCATAACAATCTTGCACATGTTCTAAATTATCTTGAAAATCACAGAAAATATGAGGATAAATTAATACAATACCTTTTTGTGTTTCCCATTCCGCAAACATAATGCACCTTTTGACATTTTTTTGTGATTATAATAAAAAATAGCTACAATTATAGCAAAAATTATTTCAAAGAGAAAATATGAAAATCCTAAGTATAGAATCAAGTTGTGATGATAGTGCCTTGGCTTATACTGACATGACAAATTCTTCACTTTTATGGCACACAAAAGTTTCGCAAGAAAGAGTTCATAAAATTTATGGTGGCGTCGTGCCAGAGCTTGCTTCAAGGCTTTTTGTTAAGGATTTGCCTTTTTTGTTTCATGAATTTAAAAATCGATTTGATTGTAATACTATAGATTGCATTGCTGTAACATACGAACCAGGATTATCAACCTCTCTTTTAGAAGGTGTCATGATGGCTAAGGCATTAGCAATATCATATAACATACCATTACTTGGAATAAACCACTTAAAAGGACATATCTATTCACTTTTTATCAATCAAGAGAGAGAAATTCTGCCCTTATCTGTGTTATTAGTTTCTGGTGGACATACCATGATTATTGAATGTTATAGTTACGATAATATGAAAATAATTTCTCATACACTCGATGATAGTTTTGGAGAATGTTATGATAAGGCAGCAAAAATGCTGGCACTTGGCTATCCGGGTGGTCCAATAATTGATTCTATTGCTAAAAAAGCCACAGAAAACAATATTTTGCCTATTAATCTACCAATTCCCTTAGCACACCATAATACTCTTAACTTTAGTTTTTCGGGTTTAAAAAATGCCTTTCGTCTTAAATTACAGGAACATGATGAGATTCTAAGTATTATAGAATCTGCACATATCTTACAAGAAGAAATGAAAAGTTACTATGATACAAAATCATTAGTCAACGAATGTGATACCATATCTTATGAACGCAAGCTAGATTCTATTACTCAACAGATTCAATCACACCCCTTTTGTCAATCGCTTGTAATGGGATTACAACAGAGTGCAACCACGCATATATGGCAAAAATGTGAAAAATATTTTACAACCATGAATAATATACAGCATTTTGCTATCGTTGGTGGTGCAAGTGCTAATTCGTGTCTAAGGCAAAAGATACAGATGTTGTGTAAAGCATACAACAAAACATTGTTGCTTAGTGAACTCTGTTATTGTAGTGATAATGCGGCTATGATTGGTAGAGCTGCAATTGCAAAAATAAAAGAGAATCCTAAGGTTTTAGAATCGTCATTCCTTCATCTTGACGTCTCTGCGAGAAATACAGAGATCTAATATTTTTATATTTGTCATAGTTAATGTCATTTTTTTGTTGATTTTTATTATTTAGATTCTATTTCTAGTCATGTTGAGCGTAGCAAAACATCTTTATAGTTAGAACAACACTTAAAAGTAAAACATCTAATGCAAATGAAACAATTCTTAATCTCATTAAGATATACGTGAGCTTGAACACATCTTATAAGCCCATATTTTATGGACTTTGAAAGCGGCAAAGAAACAAAACATGGAAAAATCACACAAAAATAACATTTATTTTCACTCTTTGCTTGTAAGGTGTGAATAATATTCTTTAATACAAAAACCTCAAGCCCGATACTATTATTTTTACTCTTCACTTGAATACATTGATATTGGAAAGTATTACAAAAAGTATAGAATCTATAGGGCACACTAAACAAATAGAGTCTCTGCCATTGCTAATATTTGCTCTGTTATATTCTGTATTCTGATTTGTGGTAACTTTACAATTAGATTTGATAAGCTTATAGATTCTGTCTTTTGTTGTAAACATGCTACCCTATTATTCCTTAACCATAAATAATCATGCAATAAAATTACAAGCTACATGAATTATTTTCCTAAAACATAACAAGCATCTTCTATCCCATTTTCACATGCTTTTATCAAAAATGGCTTTGCCATATCAGAATCTAAGCCCAACTTTTCTGCTATTTCATAGCACTCTTGTGGACTGCAAAAATCATGTATTTTATCCAATATCCACCTATTACTATCGTGCGTCAAGAATGCCCTATTATGCAACGTAGTGCCCTCAAAAAACATAAAACATTCATCTCTTTTATTATGGTTTTTACATTGCCTTTATAGTATATTGCCATATTTACTCCAAAACTCATTAAAACATTCTTCTTCTGGAGTTGTGTGTATCTTTCGACCATCACAATATTTTTCATCATTTTCGAGTAATTCCAAATACGTTTCACCATTTTGTTCTCTCTCACAATAAGTTATTGTGTAATTACCTACACTCCTCTTACACCAAAGAAAACTATTATTGATTTCTTCCTTTAGTCCCGCACAAGCATAACCATATAGTAGTAAGAAAATACAAATAAATCTCATTTTCTATCCTTTAATCAAACAATAATTTACTATTTATAGTATTTGAGTGTTTCTTTTATCAGATAAAAACTTAACACTGCACACACAATGAGAACATAAAACCATAAAGGTAACTTATCTTTATCGATGGCTGTTTTTTGTTTTTCCTGCTTTTGTTCTGTGTTTTCTTTATCTTTACCATAATATAACTCATACCTCTTTTTAACGTTTCGTAATGACTTAATAAAAAAATATACAACTGCAATCCCAAACAGCACGCCCAATATTTTCATATTTTCCATTTTATTTCCCCTGCAGAATCATAAAACACAAAAAATACTAACTACTCTTACTCCCTACTTGTAATAAGTCCAATTACTCCAAAGTCTTTGTTGTGATATTTTTTCATTTCATCATTTTTTGCTGTGTCATATACAGATTTTCGCACACCAATACATTGGCTATAAAGAATTTGCTTATAAGGTAGCCCAAGAATATTTGTTTTAATTTCACTTTCTTCTCTCAATATTTCATCATAAGCATAAATACACGCACTAGCCCCAAGTAAGAATCCAATAGAAGTTGTTTGATTATTACCATGATAATTTGAGAGTGGCACAATCTCTGCATCTTTATTGACAAATTTAGCAAAATATTCATCATCTACTTCGCTATGTAAGAGTCCTGCTTGCTCAATCCCCCAACTTGGTAATTCCACAATCCAACAATTATCGATTACATTAATAACTCGCACAAAATTTTGTTTCTCTATTTTATTGACATGTATAGCTTTAATTTCTCTCCATTCTCTATCTCTCTCTAATTGTTCCACTTGGTAGGAATCAAGAAATAACAAATAGACATTTTTAAAAAGACCCTGATTACTTCCCTCTCCTCCCCACTCTACCGTTGTGGGCTTAATTGCAAAAGATTCTTTATCATCTAAACCTATGCCATTTTTCGCACAAAAGATTAATCGTCTAATAGCTGCGACACTGCATACATCACCTGCACTGACTTTAGCACACATAGTTTGGACAGTATCGCCATTATTATACGCATGATAACCATTTGCTGCGGCTGCACTTGCACAAACTACATTAGTGAGATTGTTTGTTAGATTAGCAATAATCATTCTATCAACTTCTTGCGGAAAATCGGACATATACTGTAAATTTCTTTGATTAGGAGAACTTTCATATCTTTTAGATATATATTCTAGTGCTAAAGCTTTAGCATATATACTTGTATTTGTTTCATTGTCCATTTTTAATGTAGCATTAAATAATTTTGTATATCCCACATCAAAGTATTCTTTTGAATCTATCATATATTGTCTAATGGAATTGTAAGCTCTTTGTCCTGTAAATTCCCAAAAAAAGCTATAGGTATCAATAAGAGGATTGTATATGCTAGTAGTTACACCCATTATAAAACCTTAAATTTAATTTGCATTCCATTCTACAAAAAAAAAACGAGTCAACAGGTAAAAAGTTTTGGTTTTATGGGTGTATGTAATGGGTTTGTTTGAGCGGAGCAATACATAAAAAAAAGGTGAATTGCATTGCTATCTTTTATTTTCTCAAATTTTCTCACGCCACATTTTAAGCGGACAAAATTTTACAATCTTAGTGTAGATTCTAGGAATTTCTTGTTTTATTTTTCAGCATTCTTATAGAAAGTCTTTGCGAA
>CASFZH010000005.1 GCA_949299115.1 uncultured Helicobacter sp.
ATACCAATGACTACTGCTAAAGGAGTAAGTAATGCTACCTTAGAAACACCTGCTTTTATTCTCTCTACAATGACAATGATAACTGAAAGTCCTATGATATTAAAGATTCCATCGTGCATAACGCTTTGAAAACAAATACTTATACGCTCTAATTTCTCTAAAATACTCATTTTCCATAAATCTTTAAGGGAGTAGAATCCTAGATTCATTTGTATAAACAATTCCTGTCTTTTTATACTCCCAGGTGCAAAGTATAAGACAAGCCAACCAAGTAAGATTCCAAACATACCAATATAATACCATGAAGGAAGTTTGGTTTTTTTAAAAAAATGTGTATAACAAGCAAGTGCAACAAGGGCTAAAAAGATGATGATGCCTCCTACTTGACTACACATACCAGCTAAGAAAGCAAGAATAAAAAAGCCAAGATTATAAAAAAGATATTTGAAAGAAAAAGATGTAGTAGTATTAACTTGATTTGATGATGTATCTAATTGTGGGGGGGGGGGGGCAAACATAGTAGTATTTTTAATGTTAATAATATCAAGAATCTTATTTAATAACAGACGATAAGGAATAAGCACAAGGGCTAATATACAATACCCCCATGTATACACACAACTTGAGGTAGCCCATAAGAAAAAATCCCCAAAAGGTGCATGCAACATAAAAAAGAATACAATCACAATAAGAATCACACTATCATGAAAATCTTTAGGAATACGACCATATATTAAGAAAAAGATAAGAAAAATAAATCCTGTGCCTACACAAGCATTTAAGAAATCAAAATAAAATGCCATATTAGCAAGCCCTGCCATGTAAGATACAAGTATAAGATTCCCCAATCTTGGATTCCAATTCATAAAGGCATAGTATGCTGCATCAAATCCACCAAATGTAGCACCTAAATCATCGCTTTGTGCTGGGAGCAAGAGATTCAGCACAAACAAAAACACAAACCATACACCAAGAACAATATAAACAGATTTATCCACAGAACGTAACACGCATGATTCCTTACACATAGAATAGAGAATTTTACAAAAAAGTTATGATATTTTGCAAATATTATATTGAATTTACTGCTATCCTAGAGTGTGATAGTAATGATTAATCGATGCTTTTACTTTCTATTTAAGTCAAATAAAACTAATATATACAAATCTATTTGGGTTTTATTTAGCAGTTCTTAAGCATTTGGGGATTATCTTGTGATGATAGTCATTATAATTTTCTATGCAAATCTCAATTCTATTTTAGAATCAAAAATTATGCAAGATTAGTATAAACTGCTTGCACATCATCATCATCCTCAATTTTATCAAGCAGCTTATCAAGCTCCTGCATTTGTTCTTCATTTAACGTAATAGGTGTTGTCGGAATGCGGACAAGCTTTGCAGACTGCACAGAAATGCCAAGAGATTCTAATCCCAATGACAGTGTGCCAAAATCTTCATATTTTGAATATGCGATGTATGAGTCTGCATCACCATTTTCATTTTTTTCTAATGAATCTAATCCGCAATCAATTAATTGTAATTCGATTTCATCTTTGTCTTTTTGAGCTAAATCAATATAAAATTCTCCCTTTCTTTCAAACATGAAGTCAATAGCCCCATTAGTAAGGAGACTCGAATTTGGTGTTTTATTAAAATAACTTTTAATATTTGCCACCGTTCTTGTTGGGTTATCTGTTGCACATTCGATAAAAATGAGTACTCCATTGGCACTTTTTCCCTCATAGGTTACTTCCTCAAAATTGCCGTCCTTACCGCTTGCTCTTTTTATGGCAGCCTCAATGTTATCCTTTGGCATATTTTGTGCCTTTGCATTGGCAATAGCAGTACGTAACTTTGCATTCATTTCTGGATCCACACCACCTTCTTTAGCCGCGATAGTAATAGCAGTCGCGAGTTTGGGGAAAATTTTACTCATTTTTCCCCATCTTTTTTCCTTAGCCGCCCGACGGTATTCAAAGGCACGTCCCATTTAATATCTCCTCAATTTAGAAATTTTATCCTTGTAGAAAATACATATTCTATCATAAAGTAATGAAGATTATTGGGTATGCAATAGCAATATTATAGTACTTTGTATCCCAATATTTAATGGCTTGACTCAATGTGGTTTTAAAACTTGAGCAGCAATATTAATAAGTTTTTTTTAAGCTTTTTAATGGTAAATTATCAATTTAAATTCATATTCAAACTGATAATCTTAAATAAAAAAATACTAAGGAATAAAAAAATGACAGCTGAAGATATTCAAGAAAGGAATAAACTAACTAACCATTTAGAAGATAGAAGTATAGCAAAAGATATAAACTTTAGATTATGCGGAGAACTTGTCGGATTAGGGCATAATATTTCAAAAGTAACTTTTATGCCTACAGAGGATATGTGTGTTGATTCAAGACTCATTCATAGTGGTTTTGTTTTTGGTGCTGCCTCGCATTGTGCCTTAACGGCATTAAATAAAAAAAATAGTCTTATTATAGGTGCTGATATTAAATTTTTGGCACCTATTGAATTGGGACATGAAGTCATTTTTCAGGCTGAAGCATTACAAGATGATACAAAAAAATGTGAAGTAAAAGTAGAAGGATTTTTGCTTGATATAAAGATTTTTTACGGTATGTTTTATATTGCTGTGTTCGACAAAAAAATCTTTAAATTAAAGTTTGACCAATGACTATTGCCTTTGTTGTTGATATTTACAAAGATAGAAGCAATGGTACGTCAATGAGTGCCTTTCGATGTGCAAAAGAGTTAATTAAACGAGGGCATGAAGTACGCATAATAGCCACTCAAATAAAAAATTCTTATATGATATTAAACTCTAGTAAAAGCACAGAATCTACGAGCCATTTTACTAAACCCATAAATTCCACAAATGTAAAACACATTACTAAAGGCATACAAGACTCTTGTGATACCGTTGAATACGGAGAAGATGGTGAGAAGCTGTATCTTGTTAGAGAACGTTATATTCCTATAGTTACAGAAATTTCACATAAGCAACACATGGTCTTTGGTGCACCTGATGATAACCTTATGCGAAAAGCATTGCAAGGTTGCGATATTGTGCATTTGTTTCTACCCTTTGCTTTAGAGATAGCGGGGATAAAATTATGTAGAGAGCTTAAAATCCCCTATACCACTGCTTTTCATCTCCAGCCTCAACACATTAGTTATAATATGAATATGGACTTTGAGTGGTTTAATGATTATTTGTTTAGACGTTTTTTTCGAGTATTTTATACCTATGCACATCATATCCACTGTCCAAGCCGTCTTATGCAAGATGAGATTATGCGTATAGGTTATGGTGGAAAAAAATATATAATTAGTAATGGTTTTGATAGAAGTGAAATAGATGAAAATGAGCAAGATTCTAAGAATAATAGTTTTAATGATGGCTTTTTTCACATTGCATCCGTTGGGCGATTCTCAAAAGAGAAACGACAAGATATTTTAATAAAGGCTATTGCTAAAAGTAGATATGCCCACAAAATTAAACTCCATTTGCATGGTTTAGGACCAAAGGAACGGTATCTTAAAAATCTTTGTGATACATTATTAAGTAATCCCTATGAGTTTGGATTTATCGATAATACCCTGCTTTTGCAAAAACTAAAAAACATAGACCTCTATTGCCACCCTGCACAAGTAGAGAGTGAGGCAATTTCTTGCTTAGAAGCTATATCTTTGGGTGTTGTACCAATCATAGCTGATTCTAAAGTTTCGGCAACCAATCAGTTTGCACTTGATTCACGTAGTATTTTCAAGACAAATAATATAGAGGATTTGAGCGAAAAAATCACATATTGGATTGAAAATGTAGATGAGTTAGAATCTATGGGAAAAGCCTATAAACAATCCACTCGGAAATATGCACTCTCATTAAGCATAGATAAACTATTAGAAATGTTTGAAGAGGCAATAAGAGATTTTAGAGATGATGGGAGATTGTTTGAAAAAGTGAATACATTATAGCCTATAAGTTTAATAATAAAAGGAGAAATATGGAGAGACAATATGCCCCTGTATGCATTATAGCATACAACAGAAAAGATAAAATTGGTAAAACCATTGCATGTTTAGCGAAAAACACATTAGCTCAATATACCGAGGTTTATGTTTTCTCAGATGCCCCAAAAAATAATTCGGATGCACAAGGTGTGCAAGAAGTCAGAGAATATTTGCATACTCTTACTACTATGCAACATGGGTTTGCAAAGCTAGAAATCATAGAATCACCACATAATTTAGGGATAAAAGGTCAGATTGTAAAGCACGGCGATTTCATTTTCAATGAAAAACAATATGATAGATTCATAGGATTAGAAGATGATATAGAAACACATAAGTATTTTTTACAATATATGAATGATTCATTAGAATTTTACAAAGATAATCAGCAGGTTATGGCAATTACTGCCTTTGCTCACCAAGTTGCGAATCTTAATAGTAGAACATTAAAAAAATACCCTCATAATGTAATGTTTTCCTATGCGTTTCATAGTTGGGGTTGGGGAATATGGAAAGATAGATGGGAAGAGATAGACTGGATGCATACTAATATACAATATTATGTTTATAATCCAAAGCACATATTTTTTGGCACTATTTTATCATGGTTTCATTTGCTTGCTATAAAAAATTCTGCTAAAAATGGTATGGTTACAGAATTATGGGATATTCATCTTTCACATGTGATGTATAGAAAAAATAAGGTATGTGTGTGGCCTAGTAGCTTATCTTATACACGAAACTTTGGATTTGATGGAAGTGGACAACATAAGTTTAACTTTGATGCCAACATCGTTAATTTTGAATTTGGTAACCCACAGGAGAAAATATCTTTTACACATGATATTAATTTGAAAATATGGTTTCATTTTAAAATAGGTTTGCGTTATAGTTTAGAAATTTGGGTTCTTGGATTTCTAAAAATGTTTTATGGAAAAATATTTCGTAAATGAAATTCAACTGTTCATTTGTTTTGCAAAAATGCGACATGGATTGTTGTATGCGACCGCAGAATCATCATATCATTCAAAATGACACTATTTGGTATCAAAAATACTAATAATACTCTAAAGCCGGGGATTTAATACTGTTTTATGTTATAAAATTTCATATAGCTTATATATAAGTTTTATTGTAAAATTTTTAGTAGACTAACATATAAAAGTATCTAAATGTTCTGTGCATGACAAATATTGCAATACTAAGGAATACTATGATAATAGTAAAGATGGATGGTGGACTTGGGAATCAAATGTTTATTTATGCTTTTGCTAAAAATTTAGAATCTAAAGGCTATGAAGTTAGTATTGATGCGACATGGTATAATGACATCGCAAATACCAGACCACAATCCCCGCATGACACAAACCACATAACTATACGTAATCTTGAAATTCATCTTTATAACCTCACATTGCCATTACTCTATAATTTTGATGATGATATGTTTTTTATGCAACATGATAGATTCTATACTCTACGTAAGAATCTCAATACAATTCTTCCAAAACCATTCAGAATGTCAAACTATCGCTTCAGTATTAAAGATAATAAAAATTTATGTAAAAAAATGCAAGAGGAACGCCCAAAATTCCCAAAAAATGCTTATTTTGCCGGTTTTTTCCAATCACTTAGCTGCATACAAGGACAAGGAGTATATACGGCTCTTTTGCATGACTTTACACTTAAAAAACCTCTTAATGATAAAAATCAGCAAATAAAAAACCATATTTTAAATACTGAAGATTCAGTATTTTTACATATTCGTAGAGGTGATTATTTAACACATGAACGCTATATTCATCTTTCACAAAAATATTATAATAATTGTTTAGCCAAAATAAAATCAGAATTACGACTTCCACATATTTTTATCTTTAGTAATGACATAGCTTGGTGCAAAAATCATTTTTTACAGAATCTTGATTCTGCATTCACAAAAAATATTCCTTTTAATTTTATAGATCATAATGATGAAAGCAATGCAGTGGAGGAAATGGAGCTTATGCGTTCATGCAAACATGCTATTATCGCAAACTCTACGTTTAGTTGGTGGGCGGCTTATTTATTACAGAATCCAAATAAAATTGTCCTTGCTCCATCAAAATTCTTACATGATTCCACATATACAAGAATGAAAGATTTATATCCTCAAACATGGACTATGATAGAATGCGAATAATTGCATAAGGAATTTGCTATTTTGCATTATTAATGTTATAATGAATTATCTCAAAAATAAGGATTTTTTATGCTTATTACATTCAAGAATCACACACCAAAAATTGGCAAAGACGTGCTCATCTGTGAAGGTGCTAAGGTTATAGGAGAAGTGCAGCTTGGCGATAATGTCTCAATCTGGTATAATTGTGTATTACGTGGTGATGTAAATTTTATTAAAATTGGCAATAATACAAATGTGCAAGATTTAACTATGATACATGTATGGCATCGTGAAGAAGGAATTGAAAATAGTGGATTTCCGGCAATCATAGGACAAAATGTAACAATTGGACATAGTTGTATCATACATGCTTGCAATATCAATGACAACTGTCTCATTGGTATGGGAAGTATTATTATGGACGGAGCAGAAATCGGGAGAAATTCTATTGTTGGTGCAGGAGCTGTTGTAACAAAAGGGAAAAAATTCCCACCAAAATCTTTGATTCTTGGGAATCCGGCGAAATTCATTCGAGAATTAAAAGAATCAGAAATACATGAAATCAAACAATCCGCTATTCGCTATGTAAAATTTAAGAATGATTTTTTGTTATAGCATACTATAACGACAAAAGCACAATGCAAAAATGAAGTTTATTGTTGATGTGTTGGAATCTTATTTTATGGGATTTGACCTTATAAGATTCTAAAATGACATATAGAAAATTTTGAATACATACAATAATATTATATTAAGTATTGCTAATATACTGTAACACTTAGATTAACTCTAGCTTGATGTGGCAATTTATTTTTGAAATTTTCCACATCAAAAGTAATTCCTTGTGCATTTGCTTCATGAATGAGTGCAATAGCTTCCCGAACATTATATGGGCTGCCACCTTGATATGGCTCAAAGATTCTATTTGAAATAGCTAGAGCATAAGAATTCTTTTTTACATGATCAGAAGCAGCATGTGGTGCAGTGATATATGCTAAACTTTCAATTAAATCTTCATCAAATTTCCAATGATTAAATAAAAATCCCGAAAAAGATAAATGATCTGTGCCAAAAAACTCATTTTCAACAAATGAAATATTTTGATAATTATTTTGTTTGATTAGCTCCAAAAACTCTTTATCTTTACGTTGTTGTATAAGCATACTTGAAAAAAGTATCATGCCTAAACGTAAAAGCATTGAACATGGTACAAGTTCTTGAGATAATTTTTTATCCTCTTGGCTTAACCAATCTGTTATAAAAGCTGTTTCTAAGCTAGAATTTTGTAAAAAGGTTTGAGTGTCCAACCCATAAGGCGAAACATCGATATGAAATTTACCTTTTAGGGAATTTGCGATTGCGATATTTTTAATATTTACTACACCCAATAAGGCAACAACCTGATTGATTGTTGAAATCTCTCTTGAAAATCCATAATACGGCGAATTTGCTAAACGCAATAAATCTGCAGTAAGTAGAGGATCTTGCACGATTATATCAGCAACTTTTTGTGTTTGGACTTCAGATCCTGATTGATCAATATAATTTTGCAATTTTACGACCGTTTCTGGTAATGGAGGTAAATTTTCAATAGTTGTGCTGAGTAACTCATTCATAGTGATTCCTCGCAAATAGTAATAATATGTTTTTCAATCTTTATAATTGTAACATATTTTTTACAATCATATTGCCTTGCTTATAATTTTACATAAAGTATTTATAAAGATTATGTTCAATGAGAATAACTTGAAAAATAAAATTCTTTATATTTAGTTAAAGTGTGATAACGAAAAATATAGTATAACACCGATTTTTAAGATATAATTTTCATAATAGAAACATTTAATCTTATCAATAATTACTAATAAAACCAGAATTTTCAAGGTAACATATGGGCTATGATAATCTGTATTCTCCGTGGAGAAGCGGCTATTTCTCACATGATCTTGTGGATTGTGTTTTTTGTGCGATTTCAAGCCAAAATGATAAAGATAAGCAAAACCATGTATTCTACCGTGATTCTATCTGCTTTGGAGTTATGAATCTTTATCCATACACACCCGGTCATTTTATGCTTATCCCACATAAACATGTTGATTCTCCAACGCTTTTATCACAAGACGAATGGTTACATATAAACATGCTTTCTCAAAAGGCAATTAACATGTTAGAAGAATATGGTGCGTCTGGAATAAATATGGGGATTAATATCAGACAAGCCGCTGGTGCAGGTATCCCTAAGCATTTGCATTTGCATTTTGTACCACGTTTTTTAGGCGATACGAATTTTATAACCGCTATAAGTAACGCACGTGTTTATGGGGTAAATTTTGATGAAATTTTTGATAAAATTACATGTTTAGCAAAAAAGTATTTAGAATCATAATGATTTCACAATAATATAAGGACTACCTCAATGAGAACATACTTATTATGTATTATTTTTATGACTACTTTACTCAAGGGGAGTCAATATGATTATTTACTTTTTAGTCATGTGCTAAGTGATGTTGAAAGTGGGATTGAATTAAAGGCTGATGTCAATGCGAGATGGCAGGGTAAAACGCCATTATATGAAGCAGTGCAATATAATCGCCTTGAAATAGCCTATATTCTTTTAATGAATGGAGCAGATGTGAATGCTATTATGGAAAAAAGCAATGAAACTGCATTGCACAAGGCGACACAAAATAGAAATTCATATCTTACCGAATTGCTCATTACTGCTGGAGCTAAGATTAATATTCAAGATGAATATGGCAATACACCCCTACATTACGCCGCTTTTACCAATGATTACCAATTACTTAATATTTTAACGACACATGATGGTGATATGAGTATTCGCAATATTCAAGGCATGACTCCTGCACAAATTATAATGACTGGAATCACAATTCCTCCAATTATTTTAGAAGATCTCAATCTTGCTGTTAGTGCAAGTGCATTTAAAATTGCATCAGGTATAGTTACATTTAACATGAGAAATCTTACCAATGAGCCATTAACAATTTTTTACACAGGGCTTTATGTCAACGGGAATCTTATAGGCGAACAACGTTATCCTCTTACCATACCCGCTGGAACAACTATTACTAATGTTAATACGATGCAAACTTTTTCTAATGCAATCTATGGATTGCGACCAAATAAGAATGGGCAGTTAGACATTAAAGCTGGATTTAGCATTAATTATCAGGCAGAGGGACAAATGCAACAGCTTTTTAATAGTACACAGATGAATTTACAATTATGGAATCCACCACAAAAACCACAAGATAAAAGACAAAAAGAGGAAGATTCTGAGCAAAAAAAGTAAGTGGGTAGAGGTATACCTTAGTATAATTCTATAAATCAATTATAAGCGTGAATATTTATGTATAGCCATATATTTTTTGTATGCCATAATGGATAGAAATGTTAGAATCGTAAGAAAAAGATAAATATTGGGAATACCTAATATTTTTTGTAAAACTACTTGCATTTAGAGTGTGATTAGATAGACAAGAATCGCTTTTATGCTTAATCTATGGAATATGGCATTAAGCATGACTAAAATTGCAATACATATAAGAGGAGACACATTGACTGCGTATGTATCAAATTAGTAAGAAAATTTATAAAATAGTGTTTATTATGATTAAAAGTATAAGCTGTCTCTTGCTTTTTGGATTCTTACAAGCTCAGGCACAAAAGATATTATTGCTACAAACTTATCATCAAAGTCTACTTGACAACCATTCATTGCAAGGTTATCTTGTTAGTGAAAAGCTTGATGGAGTGCGTGCTATTTGGAATGGAAAAAATCTCATAACACGCAATGGCATTATTATTGCTGCACCGCCGTGTTTTACTCAATTCTTTCCTCCTTTTAAATTGGATGGAGAATTATGGACAACAAGAAATGATTTTGCCAATATTGTGCGAATCGTAAAACAAAAGAATCCATCATGTGAAATATGGAAAGATATGAAATATTATGTTTTTGATGTAATTCCAAATAGAGCCATATCACCACAAGAGTGCTATAAGGAACATTCGACATCATCAAGCACAGATTCTAAAAAGCATAATGGCGATATAACGCAATACTGTACATTGCTTTCACGTCTGCAAATTATAAAAGATTATCTCACGACACACACTCATACAACTATAAGGGTATTAGAATACCAGCAAATAGCCTCTTTCCACGAATTAGAATCTTTATTGCAAAATATTGTTGCCAATAAGGGTGAGGGACTTGTCATACGAAAAAATGAATTCCCTTATGAATATGGACGTAGCAATAATGCCTTAAAACTTAAATTATTTCAAGATTCAGAATGTAAGGTAGTGGGATATACACAAGGCAAGGGGAAATTTAGTGGTAAAATGGGGGCAATTATTTGTGAACAATCTATGATGAATAAAGAGAATCAGGATAACATATCAAATACAGCAAAATCTAGTCAAAAACAAACTCAAAATATTTCCGATAGGACACGGACCATTCGTTTTAAAATTGGAACGGGATTCACTAAAACAATGCGAGATAATCCACCAAAAATAGGGACTATTATCACTTATAAATTTCAGGGTTTTAATGCAAATGGTTTGCCAAGATTCCCAGTATTTTTGCGTCTATATCAAGAATAGTCATTATGTAATGATTATTGCAATATAAACCAATACAGTAACGTTGCCATTCAATAATATTGACATGTAGAATAAATTATATATCATGTTTCTGCCATAGATAAATATTGTTTGCAAAATATCTAATGTCATTTGATATTTTGCAATCACAGCAAGTTGTATTGTAAAAACTATATTTGTTATTTGATCTAATTCTTAGATTCTATTTTGCAATAGATTCTATGCCATGAAACAAAACCAAGACTTACCATTCTATAAACTATAAATCCCAAACTACAAAAACCAACAGCGATGTAATTATCAATGTCAAAATTATCTTTTCTGCAGAATCTCTTTTGTTCTTAAAACTACATAAATGCTTGAATGTTCTGTATAAGTATATGCTTACAAGTGCATATTTGTGAGTGAGTGGAACGGTAAACTTTCACACAACAATATCCGATACGATAGATTACTCCTGTTCTTATACCTACTATACCATACATGCTCTACTCATTTTATAGAATTAAAGCTACTAGAAGCATTAAGTATTAGAGAATCCCGTGTTAGATTCTATGGTTTAAATAGAGAGATACAGAAAACTTCTCATACATTAATAGCATGATTGCAAGTCTTGTTGTACTGTAACAATTAATTTTTTGATAGAATAGAATAAAGACTATATACATGACACATGAGTGAATCTTCTAGTCTTTATATCACAAAAACTGTAACTTCAACCATAAATATAGTGAAGATAAAATCAATTTTTATTTGTTATAATAACAGTGTAATTTTTGCACTATTTTGGTAGGATTAACATGAGACATATACCCAATATTCTAACCATTTCTCGCATTATTCTAGCAGTTTTATTGTTGATTGTCTTGTTGCATTGGCATTACATTGTTCCTAGTTGGGTACATATTTCATGGAGAGATTATTTTGCATGTTTAATCTTTTGTGTTGCTTCAATTACAGATTTTTTTGATGGATATATTGCACGGGAATTTAATTCTGGTAGCGTTTTTGGAGAGGTTTTTGATCCATTGGCTGATAAAATGCTTATTCTTGGGGCATTCATTGGACTTTTATACCTTGAAAGGGCTAATGCATGGGCAGTTTTTATTATTTTAGCACGTGAGTTTTATATTACAGGTTTACGTGTGGTGGTAGCTAATTCGCGACAAAATATTGCTGCAAGCTCTCTTGGCAAATATAAAACAGGATTCCAAATTCTTGCCATTGCTTTTCTGCTTGCTAACATTTTCCCCGGTGGAGTGCTTTTGTTGTGGATAGCAGTTTTTGTAACATTATATTCTGGATTGGATTACACTCTCAAATATTACAAGGCATTAAAGCAATGAGTTTATTTATTGCTATTATTGCCTTGTCATTTTTAATCTTTTTTCATGAATTGGGACATTTTCTGGCTGCTAGAATATTTGGTGTAAAAGTGGAAACTTTTAGCATTGGATTTGGTCCAAAACTCCTTTCTTTTTATCATAAAGACATACAATACTGCTTATCGGCTATTCCTTTAGGTGGATATGTAAAAATGAAAGGGGAAATTCAATCAGAATCACAAGGCATATCTCAACAACCCATAATGCAAAAAAGCCGTGCAAACGATTCCCTACAAGACAAGCATCCATATCAACGTATTATTATTCTCCTTGCTGGTCCATTTTTTAACTTTCTCTTTGCTTTTTTATTGTATTGGTTATTAGTTTTTAATTATGGAATCTCTATGCCTTCAACAAAGCCTATTGTTGGAGCAGTCAATCCCAATTTCGCTTCATATACTATTTTAGAACCATGGGATATGATTGTAAGTATTAATGGTAATGAAATTAAAAAATTTACTGACATTTCAAATATTTTAAATGAAATTTCCCATGATACCATGAAAAATAATGAAGAAATAGATTCTACAAAACATCATTTTATACAGGACAAAACAGCGAAATTAATTGTTCTACGTCCAATACATACACAAACATATAATAAAGATTCGCATGCCAATATGGATTATACAAAAGCGATTAAATTAGAATTAGTAGTGCCTCTAACTTTCTATGGGGAAAAATTAGTACTTGGTATTGTACCTTTGAAAGAATTCCAACAAATTTCTTTTTCACACTCTTTTTATCAAGCATACCAATACACTTGGAATGGCATAACTATGATTTATGATGGGTTAAAAAAGCTTATTGTTGGTGCTATTGGACTCGATAATATTAGCAGCGTTATCGGCATAACTCAAATTAGTGCTAAAGCATATCAAACCAGCATGAGCCATTTTATAGTCATTATTGCTCTTATTTCTATTAATCTTGGAATACTTAACTTGCTCCCATTGCCATTGCTTGATGGTGGACAGATTATATTTACGTTATATGAATGGATAATGCGTAGACGTATTAGCCATAGAGTTGCTACTATGCTCACAACATTTGGCATAAGTTTTATTATTTTGCTGATGTTGATTGGAATATTTAATGATATAACGAGAATCTCACAAAATATAGAATATTAAATAATCTAAAATGATTTTTGTTGTAGTGCAATGAGAGTAGCTATACAAATTACCTCCAATGAAATATTGTTGTTTTTCACAACATTTTCATTTTTTAGTGTAAAATTTCATAAAATCTTCTTTTACAAGGAAATCTTATGATAAAAGTTTTGTGGATTAGTGTTCTTTTGAGCATATTTTGCGATACTTTATTGGCTCAAGATTCCAAATCAGGGGGTAATTCAGTTGTAAACAATGCGAGTTTTGACCCAGAAGCTGCTCAACAATTAGCAAAACAGTGTGATGCCATTTTTGAAGCACGTAAACAAGAAATTGCAACAAGTCTTTTACAGTTGCAACAGCAGCAAAGCACGTTGCAGATTCTAACGACTGAAAATACAAAATTATTAAAAGAAAAAGAAGAACAAATCAAGCTCAAAGAGGGAGCATTGAAAAAAATGTATGCCGATATGAAAACCGAGGAAGCACAAAAAATAGCAGAGAGTCAAGCAAAACTTGACGAAGCAAAAAAAATACTGACTCAAAATGAAGAAATTTTAAAACAAATTACAGGGGCTAAAGATACAAAATTGTCTGAAAGCTATGCAAAAATGAAAGATAGTAAGGCTGCTCCAATTCTTGCTGCAATGCCAGAAGATGATGCAGTTATGATTTTATTAAGCCTTAAACCTAATCAAATGGGTAGCATATTAGCTCAAATGCAACCAGATAAGGCAGCAGAACTTACAAAACTTATCAAATATTTTCCAAGCAAATCTTCTCCATCCATGGAGACATCACCTTCATCACAATCAGAAAATATTGGTGTTGATACCAATAATATACCAAATAATAATGAAGATGTGCAACCAAGTAGATTCCAAACACCACAGTCAACTTTTCCTAAAAATTCTGCAACTACAGTTTATTAATCTCTATAAATAAAAATTGCTTTGATTATACTCAAAGCTAAACTCAATAAACACTGGTTAATATTCGGGTACACTTTTCTAAAAAATATCTTTTTAGTTTTTCAATATTATTTTATGTTACACTCAGTTACATGCTATTCTATAATTTTAATATAAAACTTGTAAGCCTTATTCAAATCATAATTTTTATTATAAAATTGCATGTAAAGATAAAACCTAAAACTATTTGTAAGGATAGCAAAATGAGTCAACTTGAAATGCAAAGCAATGTAGCATTGCCCACAAATAATTTGGAGACAAAAAATAATCCTAAATACACACTAGATTATAGTCAAAATCCAAAAGGAAGCAATCTCCAATTTCATACAAAACAATCACTTTTTCAAAAAATTAAAAAAAGATTAGATATATTGGCAACTTTGCCTTCTGTGCGAAAAAATAAATATAAAAAAGAGCTTAAAGATGTATTAGAAGCAAAGGGCATACAAAGACGTGATTTTATGAAATGGGCGGCAGTCGTTACTGCTTCACTTGGATTGCCATCATCATTTGCTCCACTTACCATGAAAGCAGCTGAATTAGCAGGGAGAGTACCAATTATATGGCTACATATGGCAGAATGTACAGGTTGTAGCGAAAGTTTGCTGAGAAGTGAAGATCCAAGTATTGATTCTATAATTTTTGATTATGTAAGTTTAGAATACCATGAAACGATTATGGCAGCATCTGGTTATCAAGCAGAAAAAAGTTTAGAAGATGCAGTGCAAAATTATAAAGGTCGATATGTTATGATGGTTGAGGGCGGGATTCCAAAGGATACTGAATATTTCCTTACAATTGGTGCTTACGCAAGGACAGGTGCAGAAGAATGTCGCCATGTTGCCGAACATGCTGCAGCAATTTTTGCAATTGGAACGTGTTCTAGTTTTGGTGGTGTTCAGGCTGCAGCCCCCAACCCTACAAACGCCCATCCTTTAAGCGATATTATCAAAAAGAATGTCATTAATGTGCCCGGTTGTCCACCTAGCGAAAAAAATATTGTTGGGACACTTATGTATTATATTCTATTTGGAGAAATGCCTGCTATTGATGCATTTCATCGTCCAAAATGGGCTTATGGACATAGAATACATGATTTATGTGAAAGAAGAGGGCATTTTGACGCTGGTGAATTTGTACAAAATTTTGGTGATGAAAATGCAAAGAATGGATATTGTTTATACAAAGTTGGTTGCAAAGGTCCATATACTTTTAATAATTGTTCGAAACTTCGTTTTAACTCCCATACTAATTGGCCAATTGGTGCGGGGCACGGTTGTATTGGTTGCAGTGAGCCGCATTTTTGGGATACTATGTCTCCTTTTGAAGTTCCTCTAGGAAACCGTTATCAAACTGCCTTTAGAGGTGCTGGTGCTGATAAAACTGCGGATACAATAGGGGTGGTGCTATTGGGAGTTACGGCAGTTGGAATTGCTGCACATGCTCTTATTTCTAGCCTCGTTAAACCAAAATAGTTTTTAGATTATATTTTATTGATAAGGAATAGATATGTCAAAAAGAATTGTTGTAGACCCAATTACAAGAATTGAAGGGCATTTGAGAATTGAAGTTATTGTTGATGATAACAATGTAATTACCGATGCATTTTCTAGCTCCACTTTGTGGAGAGGATTAGAGACAATTATCAAAGGTAGGGATCCTAGAGATGCCGGCTTCATTGCTGGTAGAATCTGTGGAGTATGCACATATTCTCATTATAAAGCAGGGATAACTGCTGTTGAAAATGCTTTAGGTATTCAGATTCCCTATAATGCACAACTTGTTCGCACACTTATGAATCTTGCATTATTTTTTCATGATCATATTGTGCATTTTTATACATTGCATGGGCTTGATTGGTGTGATATAATAAGTGCGTTAAAAGCTGATCCTGCAAAAGCTGCGAAATTAGCATTTGAATATACTCCCAATCCTATCGTAGCAGGTGAAGATGAATTAAAATCTGTCCAAAAAAGAATCGCTGATTTTGCAGATAAGGGATCTCTTGGTCCATTTGCAAACGGATATTGGGGACATAAAACATATCAACTGAATCCTGAACAAAACTTGATTGTGCTTTCACACTATTTAAAACTACTAGAGGTACAGAGAGAGGCTGCAAAAATGATGGCTATCTTTGGTGCCAAACAACCACATCCACAAAGTTTAACTGTTGGGGGTGTTACATCTATTATGGATATTTTAGATCCAAGCAGATTAGCCGAATACAAAGCAAAATATGAAATGGTAGCAGATTTCGTTAATAGAGCATATTATCCTGATTTAATTATGGCTGGGATGGCGTATTCGAATGAACCAAGTGTATTGGCTGGCTGCAATTTAAAGAATTTTTTAAGTTTTAGAGAAATGCAAGTTGGTAGAAATGAATATTTACTTGAGAGTGGTTATGTGCTTGATGGTGATATTAGTGCAGCACATAATGTAAATCTTGATCTGATTGCGGAAGAAGTTACAAATTCTTGGTATAAATATGAAGGAAAGCATAGTAATGGAGAAGAAATAAAGCCGACGGACGCCTTGCATCCTTATGATGGACAAACTATTCCTAATTATACGGGAATGCAAGATGGCATGAGTATAGGTTTGAGCGGTAAAGATGAAAAAACAAAATTACTTAAAACAGATTCTAAATATTCATGGATAAAGTCTCCTCGTTACGATGGTAAACCCATGGAAGTAGGTCCACTTGCATCAATTGTAGTAGGATTAGCAAGAAAAAATGAGGCAATAGAACACGCTGTGGAAGATTTCCTCAAAAAAACCGGGTTAAATACACAACATTTATTTAGCACACTTGGTAGAACCGCTGCTAGAGGTTTAGAAGCAAAAGTCTTAGCAGAGAATGGATTAAAAGCTTTCAATGAATTAGTAAAAAATCTTAAAGTGGACACTAGCACTTGTGCTCCTTACGTGATTAATGAAAAAGAATCATACAAGGGTTATTATATTGGCAACGTTCCTAGAGGAATGCTTAGTCATTGGGTTAGAATAGAAGAAGGTAAGGTAGCCAATTATCAAGCGGTTGTTCCATCTACTTGGAATGCTGGTCCAAGGGATTCTAAAGGGCAAAAGGGTCCATATGAAATGAGTCTTATTGGTACAAAAATTGCAAATGTAACACAGCCATTAGAGATTATACGACATATTCACTCATTTGATCCATGTATTGCATGTGCTGTCCATGTTATGGATTTGAAGGGTAAAAAGCTGGGGGAATATAAAGTAGACCCTGCATTTGCAAGATTCTAACTGATTAATGTTGATTAATATTTTTTCAATAATGATTGTGGATGATTAGGAGATAAGTATGATTACAAATTATGCTAACACAGGAATTTACAAAGAAATTCAGCAGCATTTAGAATTTGGTGGTATGACAAGGTTTTTACATTGGGTTCGTGGTTTTATGATTATTTTTCTGATTGCAAGTGGTTTTTATATTGCTTATCCGTTTTTACAACCAGAAGTAACAGGTGAACCCACAGTATTTTTACAGGCGTACTCTCGTGCTTTTCATTGTGTTGCTGGATTTATTCTTGTTTATGCTTCAATTTTTAGAATTTATTTGTTTTTTTTCGCAGAGTCAAGTATCCCCGAACGTGTATCAGTAAAACAGCTTTTAAATCCTATGGTATGGTTTGGCGTAATTGGTGCATATTTATTCGTTTCAAAGCACCCACACATTAAAGGAGCATATAATCCATTGCAGTTTACAACCTATTTTGTGTTAGCTCTTATGACATTGATTATGACTTTAACGGGCGTTGCTCTTTATGCAAATGTGTATCATAATGGCTTGGGGTGGGTTCTTGGAGCTTGTTTTAAATGGGTTGAAGTTGTATGTGGTGGACTAGCAAATGTAAGAGCTATTCATCATATAGTTACATGGGTATTTATTATTTTTATCCCTGTGCATGTTTATCTTGTGATTTGGAATTCTGTTCGTTATCCAAATGGTGGTGCTGATGCTATGGTAAGTGGTTTTAGATATTCTGAAGAACAACGCGTATAGTAAACTTAAGGTTACTTTTGCGAGTCTTAGTATTAGGGATTGGCAATATCCTCTTTGGAGATGAGGGGATTGGTGTGCATTTTTGCAACTATCTTAAGGTCAATTATAGATTTGATAGCATAGAACACGAAATTAGTTTTGTAGATGGCGGGACATTGGCAAATATGCTGATTCCACTTATCGTGGAATATGATGAGGTAATATTACTTGATTGTGTTAGTGTTAATGGTGCTAATATCGGTGATGTGTATAGTTTTGATTTTGATAAAGTGCCAGATTGTGTTACATGGGCTGGAAGTGCACATGAAGTTGAAATGTTGCAAACATTGCATTTAACAAAAATAATGGGTGATTTACCACATGTACATGTTATTGGGATTGTTCCTGAAGTAATTGGAGAAGACACAGCCTTTACATTAAGCGATTCTTTGTTGCACAGTGCTGCTCTTATGGAATCTAGTATTCTTAAATACATAGAATCATTAGGTTTTACTTGTAATAAAATTAAAAATGTACCACTGCAAGAAATTGCTAATTTTTCTTACAGAGGGTTTGAATCATGAATCATGAAGATACTGTTTTTATTTCCAATGATTCTCATGCACCTAACGACAAGGCTACCACAGTACATACTGCTTATTCATCAAGTATATGTTGTGTTTTTAGGTTTCTTACAAATAAGACTGACAGTGCCAACCTTGTGCAAGAGCTATTGCAGAGTTTACTTTATGATTTTTCACATTTTCATGATATGGCTTATTCTTACGTATATGCAGATGAAATAAAGACAGATTCTGCAGTTTCTGGCATTTCTACACAACAGCAAGCTTTTTTGGTGTATATTAAAGCAGATTCAACCTGTATTGTGTCATTTTGTGATATGCTTTCCAAGACTTTGCCCATGTCTTTTAATTTTATCTTTCAAGATATTCAACAAGTAGATATGATTGATTTTGCGAAATATCCAATACCACAGAAGATAATAAGCAAGATTCCCAGTGTTTTACAACTTAATAGCTTTATTGATTCAAAACATGAAAACTTTTATAATATTACACCTTTTGTTAAAATTATGAGATTTGACAATATGAAAGCGAATTGTATTAATGCAGGTGATTCTGTAAATTTTCAAAAATACAATACTGAATTAAAAACTTTAGATACTAACACTAACTTCATAAAACAAATTGTGGCATACTTAGCTTATCAAATTTTAGAATCCAAAAAAGTAATTTTACAATGCAATAATCGTGTGTTTGCATTGTCAAGAAATTACGATAACAATATAGTGTGTCGTGATACACAAGATAACAGAAAAAGAGTTATTTTTGCTGATTTATACAATGCTTTGAGCTACTTACGTCTAAATGATTCACAAAAAACGGCAATAGCAAGTTTTGAAAAGCCCTTCATAAAAGCTTACAGTAAGGATGCTTTTTCATCATGTTTTGATTCATCAGTATTATTTGCAGCCCTACCTAATGATTGTATTATATTTTTGCTTTTTTATCATTTGAGACAATTTGATGAAAGCATTGACTATTTATTTTATTGTAATATTGAATCTCCTCATAATATTATGGTGCATTATGTTGATACAAGTGCCACCGATTTGTCTTCTTTTGATAATACTTTCAGTGTTTCAAAAGATGGCATTATGATGACACACTCTAAACAACATAAAAACTTGCTTGATATACTATATACCAATCCAACGCAAAACCAGCGTTTTATTGTATATTTATCATCGCATCAGCCATCGCAATTTTTGATTGAAAACCCAAAAAATATAGATTCTAGATTCCAAGAAATTCTTAATATTGATATTTTGCTTAGTCTCGTGGATTACTTAAAGACTTTATATCATTATAAAAATGGTGATAAACTTATTAAAAACTTTGTTAAAGAAAATATAGCCCTTGCACAAACATGGAATCTTAGTGAAGAAAATATTATGAATTTAGGGCTACACGATTTATTGCAAGGTACCAATACCAACAAAGATTCCCCCATATACAACCGTTCACAGAATTTACTTGATATTTTTCTCATTATTGAACAATTATTGGGACTTAAAAATAGCGTTATTGAGATAGCCAATAAATGTTTACGGGATAGAGGTCCAAGGATAGATTATAAGCTCATAAGACATAATGATAGCATTATATTGGACTTTCCTCGTTTATTACGAAGTGTTATGAGCTTTCAACTAGCAGGTGTGGAACATGAACTCTTATGCTATGGTATAATAGATTCTATGGCAGAGTTTATCGGCGTATTAGCATCTGATATGATGTTGAATTATGGAGTAAATGAGGTATTTATAGGTGGGGACTTGCTTTTGGAGCAATGTTTTCTTGATAAAATTACGAATGCTATCCCCAAGAATATGGTATGCAATATAACACAACATACGGATATATATAAAAGCTTTTGTGCTTTTTAGTATAGAGTATTGAGAGAGTATAATATGATAATTTTGGGTATTGATCCCGGTAGTAGAAATTGCGGTTATGGCATTATTAAATGCCATAACCGCAAATCATCGCTCATCGATGCGGGGATTATTAAAATACAAACAAGGACATTGCAACATCAGATTGTTGAGTTTGTTGAAGGTATAGATTTAATTTTTAAAAGTTTTAAAATCAATGAAGTAGCAATGGAAGATATTTTTTATGCTTATAATCCCAAAACTGTAATCAAACTTGCCCAATTCAGAGGTGCTATCAGTCTAAAAATTTTGCAAGATATTGGAAATTTTGCAGAATACACACCATTACAAGTTAAAAAATCCCTTACGGGTAATGGTAAAGCCGATAAAAAACAAGTGGCGTATATGGTAAAAGTCTTACTGGGATTACAAATTGAAATTAAACCATTAGATATTAGCGATGCATTAGCAGTGGCACTTACCCATGCACAATATTTACGTTGCTAATATAACAAATATTGATATTGCAGTTTGTTTGGATAACGACGAATTGTAAATTAGTTAAACCATAAACATTTAGCACATAAAAACAAAATATCACATAATTCACATCGTTTTTTTTGTTATTCTAATCCATCTTTACTTTTTAGATTAACCAAAGGTAGATTGTATTACTTGTCTTTCATTACAATAACCTAATGAAGCAATCCCATTTAGTTAATAATATTTATATAGTTTCGTAAACTTGTAATCAACATAAAGTTACTATAAGCTTCTATCGTATTCTCCACATTATACTAAAACATCACTATAAAGCCAAAATTCTCAAAATTTGCAAAATGTATTGCAACAGATTTCTTCAAAAAACACAAATAAATAGATTCAAAGCCAAGTTATGCGGTACTCTAGAATCTAGCAGGGTGAGTGTCAAGCTACAAAAACCAGTAAAATACATCACGCAGTTTTAGAATCTAGTCTGCATAGCTACAACTATTACTCACTATTGCCTGTGCAACTTCATTTGCGTTAGCAGTGGTATTATGTAAATCGTTTTGTTATCATTTGTCTGTCTGCTTTAGTGGAGCTATAGAAGTTTTGAGTGTTTTGGGCTTGGGTAGCAAACGTGCTATTTACGAGTCCATTTGTATTAAGATTTGGTGGAGTATTTATAGAAGAGTCGCTATTAAAATCTACGCTTGATAGGGCATTTGTGCCTTACATTTTGTAATCTATGCTTGGCTTTAGGCTGTATCATTTGCCTTAGATTCTTCTTTAGAATTAGAATCTGTAATGCCTAAAAAATCAGTAACCACCCTCGCTCCGCTTAAAATCATATCAATCCCTTTGCCTATCCAATCAAAAATCCCGCTAAACCAATCTATAATCGGTGATATTACCTCCTTTATCCACTCCCATACTGTTAAGCCTAGGAGCGATAGATTCCTAATTCTCACACACATACGAAATAGCTGCACCTAAACCCACAATCAATGTGCCTATACCTGTGCTAATAAGTGCACCTCTCACAACCCACATACTCTCACATGAAAGAGCTTTGAAAAAGCACAGCGGTTATTCTCCATGCCTTTGTAACTGCGAATTTCAAAGCTTTTTTGATACAAATAGAAGCCACGTTATTACCCTAGCACCTATAGAATTCCGAATGTGTCTCAATAGCTATGATGTGCTAGAAATCATATACGGAGATTTTACCAAAGATTACAGACAAAATCATGACATATTTGTACGCAAAATATATCACTTGATATACCACAAAATCTTGCAAATATGGAGAATCTAGATAATGAAGCACTGCTTGCGATGATATTTATAAAATTGATATCCTAGAGCATATTTGGCTTGAGATGTTTGTTTCCCCACAAATAGTATATCAGAGCATGTTTCCTCGCTAAGTATCATTGAATTTTTAACCAATACACTTTATCAAGTCATACTGCATAAGCTTACATTTGAGATTTTGTCACTGATACAATCATAGAATCTACAAAAACAAGAGTGAGCTAAAAAGTATGTAAGCTAGAGATACATGCCTAGCAATCACTAAGAGGCTTTTGTATCTAGGCTTGCTTATAGCTCACAATAACGCTTTGCTCCTGCATTTTTGAGAATCTCCTTATTCACCCCTATGGCAACATCTAGGGCTGTTTGCTTATTATCGTTTGCATTTATATCTACACCCAATGCCAAAAGCACTTTAGTAGCTATGCCCATAGGCTCTTGAGTGGAACTCGCAGCTATCATAAGCGGGGTTTGCGCGATTAATTCCCCATTGTGATAGACTTGTGTCCTTGTCTGCATATCTGCTCCAAATTTGGCAAGTAATCGTAATGTATCTGCTTGCTGATCGTGTGCACATTTGTGAATGATATTCCACCCACTCTGCCCTATCGTCTCAAAACTCGCTCCCTTTTGTAGTAAAAAATGTATCACTTCTGCATTGTTCCCGCCAAGCTTGATATAGTATTGCAATACATTATTTTCGCCATCGGTATCGTTTGCTTGTAATCCAAGACTAAGCAAAAACTCCAAAAGAGTCCAATCTTGCGTTTTCTCATACGCTATGCACGCTTGATACAAGGTAAGCGGTGCATTAATCATCGCTTCTTGCTCAAAATCAAAATTCGCATCACAAAACACATCTTTAGGACGAAAATCTTTTAAAAAATTTTTAACTTCTTTGATATTGTTTGTAGCAATAAGATTCCATAATTCATCTTGCAACCAATCTTTTTCTTGATAGCTCATTTTTTTGATATGCTCTAGTGTTACCATATTGAGTTTGCCCCTAATTGCAATATAAAAGGGATATTATAACATTTTCATACGAATATATAGGATTATCTTAGAATGGATTACATATCTTGATAATCACAATTATGCATTTCAATTCTTAGAGACATTAGAGACAGTCTTATCGATAGCTTAGCAATACCCTCGCCTAAGTCTATTTCTAAAGACTTCTTGACTTTACCCACTGATTTGTAGAGATCATCAAGCTCGGGCTTTATTCTTAAGCTCAATTCGGTTTGCATAGAAATCCTTAATGTTTGTGGTATAATGAGTGTATTGTATGATTTATAAAACGCAAAGGGTTAGCACAATTTATAATTTATAAAGGAGTCGCAATGATTAAGATACGACTTTCACTACTAGAATCTATCAAAGACTTTTTTATGGGCTTAGGTGCATTGCTTGTGGTGGGATTTTTTGGTATTGTGCCAATTTTAATCGTCCTTTCTGTGTGGTTTCCTTCGCTTATGCTTTTTACAGAAGAACTTGCAGCTGGTGGTTTTACTGTCATTCTTGCCTTACTTGCTTTGGTGGTTGTATTCTTTTTCTGTGTGCCTTTTAAGATTCTAGCAGGGATTTTGAGTGTCTTTGTGGAATTTGTCAGCGATGAGGAATATGAACGATATAAAATAGAGCGAAAGAAGCGACAATAATATAGATGGAAAAGATGTATAGAGAATTGAACGATAAACAAAAGGCATTGCTCACGCAATCACACCTAGAGTATTGCACACGCAAAGCAATAAGGGTATTTTGGATTATATTTGGTGGCATTGGTGGTTTTGTGGCGTTTGTTGCTTTCAGTTGTATGATATTTGGTGCAAAAAGTGAGATATTTGGCTATGTGGTGGCATATTGGCTTGTCTCACTTCCTATTTGTGCTATTTTGTCGTATGCTTTGGTGGTGGTTGCTATACTCGTTGGTGGAATCTATGAGGGCATTGCATGGCAGAGTAAGTGGTATCGTTTCACAAAAAGATGAGGGAATCTTAAAACCGCTATCATTGCGTAAAAACTGCCACTTTAGCATTGGAGCTAGCAATGATAAATTTTAGAAACCTAAGCAATGCCACCAAAAACGAAGCAAAACATCAAGAGAATCTAGCTAAAGATCGTCAAGCCCTTGCCTCGCCCCTTACATACATCACTCCAAGAGAAAATGAAAAAATCATAAAGATTGATAAGTTTATTTTTACAACCTTTGCCAATATTGAAAGCTTAGAGTATGAGCTAAGTTTGGGGATTAAAAAGATAGAAGCCATTAATGCCAACTATTACCTAAAGATTGGTGGGAATGAGGAGCGAATAAGCTTTGAGGCTACAATCTTTGTGGAGTATCTGGAGCATTTTAATGGCTTAGTGGATAAGATAAAAGCACGAGTGCCTTTGTCTCTTTCTACCTTAGAATCTACTAAGATTCGTAAGATTCTTATCGATAGCTTTCGTGCCAAGACAAAGGATTGGCTACTAGATTCCAGCAGGAATGCTACCTATCACACAAAGGAGTTTAGCATAAGTGGCGTGGTGCTGTGAGTGTTAAATGTTTAATTAAGTTATTCTAAGATGTTTAATTAAGTTATTCTAAGATATTGTGAGATATTATTTATTGTATTTTTGATTTTTTATTGTATAATGTGTCTTCGCAAATTTAAATACCACAAAGGGCAGATTTATGAAAGAGCTAGATATAGGTGTAAGTATTCCACATAGGGACACTGCTTTTATGGACTCTATTATGCAGTCTTATATTGCTGATAGTGGGTTAGAATCAACAGGTGATGTGTATTTTCAAGATAATGTGCCACTTGAGCATAGTGAATGCAAAATAAGCGATGATGAATTTTATGCGTTCTTAGGGGAATTTGGCATTAAGCGAGAAGAGTTTGATGAGTGGTAACACAAATCAAGGCTCATTTTTTAAATTATATGCAGCATTTTTAAGTATAGATTCCCTAGCTTCTTTTGTGTGCGGACGACAATACTCTCTCATAAATGATTTTTTTGATTGTTATTTGGGATTGAGTTTCGGTAGGTGTGATTGTGATAATAGACTAAACGAAGTCAAAAAAAAAAATACTGAATAACCTTAAAATATATGTTGGTGAGCATTGGCAAACTAGGTTGTTCCCAGACAATATCCAGCATTCAGCCTATCTACCCTCAATCAAAAATAATCAAAATCTTAGCTTGGCGTTCAAAGAGCTTATTGATGCTGTGGAGCAATACGAAAAATGGAGAAGTTTGCTAAATGAGGAGCAAATACGCACTATCTACAAAAAGAATCTTGAAGATAGGCAAAAATATTACACCAACGAGAGTGAGGCGTTTGATGAACTTAATGATAAGTTAATACAATCAGTAAAGTTTGACAATAATAAAATACTCAAACAAACGCTTATAGAGTTTCATAATGCAATCTCTCACCTTGTTGCTGTGTATTATGGTAGGGCACAGGATGGAAAAAATATCAACAGAGCAATCAATCACTTTAGAAGAGGTGCATTGGATTCTTATAAGGCTATCATTAAGGATTTTTATCATATTCGCGATAATGAAACATATAATCCATTAAATGATTTAAAAGATATTAGAGAACGAGAGTATAAAAATATTGGAAAAGATGAGTCTTTGTGCAATGACTATAAAAAACTCACTGACAAAATTATAAAAACACTATTGCCCTAAACTCTACCTCTCACTCTCAAACTCTAGGCTTATATTCCACGCATTAGAATCTATGCTATGGGTTACTTGTGTAATGATATGTGTGCTTGTAGCTCCTTGTTTGGTTAGATTTAAAAATCCCCCTGCAAATAATACTCTGCCTACTGCACTTAGACTGCCTTTAAACTGCTTGGCATTGAGGACTTGCAGTCTTGTGGTGGCGATTTGGTGGGCGTGGGTATCGTCTTTGGCACTTGCACTCATTTTATAGATTGGCACGCCAGCTCCTACCTTTACCATTCGGGCATTCCCTGCTTCATCGGTGTAGGTGAGCTCAAGGCTTTTATAAGTTTTTTTTGCAAAATATTCAATCTCAAGACTTTTGGATTATTTGGATAGGTGTGCCTTTGATGGCAAGATGTGAGGCGAAAGTATGCCTTGTCGTATGAATAACCACTCTATGTTTTCTATCATTAGAATCTAGCTCTTTGTTAAAAAGCTCATTAAGTATTGTTTGCATAGCTCTAGTAAGTGTGCGTTCAGGAGTTTTAAAAATAATATTGTGCGTATGCTCTTGCAAGACTTGCTTTGCCAAAGGTGTGAGAAAGGCAGTATATTTGGAGTTGTTTTTAAAATCTTGTATTTTAATCGTATCGTTAGCGAAGTCAATATCTTCTAGTTTGATATTGCGAATGCTATTAAGTCTAGCCCCTGTGCTAAAAGCAAGCACAAAGAAATAATATACTTCTTTATTGCTGTGCTTCTTTGCCACCTCTAAGAGCCTCACACACTCATCTTTACTTAAAAATCGCTCTCTTGCATTATCTAGCTTTAGCTTTTTTACAAGCTTTAGCGGATTTTGTATTGGGATTTTATATTCTGTTATGGCAAATTCCATAATGGAGTGCAATCGGTCAAGGAGTTTATTGATGGTTTTGTTGCTTTTGCCTTCAAGTGATAGCATAAAGTCCGTGATGTGCTTTGTCTGAATATCTTGTGGAGCAAATCTACCAAAAAATGGAACGATGTGTAAAAGGCATTGACCTTTATAATCTATGAAAGTTTGGTGTTTTAGCCTTAGTTTTTGGATTTCAAGATAGCGTGTGATGATAGATTCTAAAGTAAGATTTATGGGCGTGTGTGGCTCATTGATGAGCTCAAGTCTTTTTAGCGAGGCTTTTTTCTCGCTCCAACCACTAGCTTTTGTGCCGACTTTACGCTCGTGTCTTTCGCCATTTTCATCTGTCCATCGCACATAGTAGGCAATATCGCCATTATTTAGCTCCTTACTCCTCACCCCTTCGTATTTTTGACTTGTTTTATTTGTCCCCATTTTACTTTTTTGAGTGGTATTTTTTATCTCTATTTTAGAGCTTTTCATAGTTTTTTCTGTCCCCAATCTGTCCCCGCTGAAAAAATATTTTGCGGTATTTTTAGATTTTTTACAAGATTATGCGTGATTATCTTTTAAAATCAAGATACGCGTATAATACCATAAAATAGAGGTTTTAGAGGCTATTTAATACGATAAAATATTATGAAGTATGATTTAAGATTTGGAGTAAAAATATATGGCAGAGAGGAAGGGATTCGAACCCTCGAAGGCTTGCACCTTACACGCGTTCCAGGCGTGCTCCTTCAACCACTCGGACACCTCTCTAAAAATGTTATTATAACATGTTTTTATCACTTAGGTATATACACACCTAAACATATCTTAATTCTTATATTGCCATTCTAATAGCATCTGAAAAACCTTCAGAATCATTAGCCAATACGTAATATTCTACACCAAGATTTCTACCTTCTTCCATAACGTCATACTCAAGTTGATTAGGTGTTACAACAATAAAAAGAGGAAGCTTTTTGGGAGATGTTTCTCTATACTCACGAATAAAATCAAATGCTAATAGTCCATTATTTTTATAATCAAGCACTACAATATCTTGTGGATTTGCACCAAGTTTACCTAATGCCTCAAAAGGATTGTGTTCTACAGTAACCTTGAGCGATGAATCAACACGTTCAATAAGCTGTTGAGACTTAAAGGTTTTAGTGTCATTTTCTTGAATAACCATAATATTTTGCACACCGGAACTCTCCAAATTTTTTAATAATCCAAAAAGCTCTTTTGTCCTGGCAGAAACAATCTTATTTTTATCTAATCCTTTTAGAAAATAACGTAAATATGTCTTTGAGTTATAACCACCATGAATATCTGAATCACGGAAAAATTTTTTTACATATTGATTTGTTTTTGCTCTTGCCCACATTGTTTTGTCAAGACTATATCCCTTTGTATTTAATAATTTTATGAATTTTTGCTTGATTTCGTCTGTCATTGGTGCAAAAACAGCAGCAAATGCCTGAAAATGCTTTTCTTTAAAAATTTTCATTCTTTCGGTTTCTCTTGTAATAATATCCTTTTGTTTAGCTATATAGTCAATCAAATCTACAAGGCGACGACGCATTGCCTTGACTTCTTTTTCTTGTTCAATATATTCATGACTTTTTTTATCAACAATAAGTCGTAATGTCCTCTCTTCTTCCTCTAATCTCCTTGAGAGTGGCTCCGATTCGGCTTTAGCTCCATTCATACCAATTTTTACATCCTCAATGTATTGCTCTAAATGTGTAAATTCAGCTTGACGAGCTAAAAAAATTTTTTCAAAACAATAAGGCAATGGATACTGAATCTTTTTATTATATTCTTCAAAATCCCTATATAATCCGGACACCTCATTTTTAACAATCTTTAATTCTTGATTCTCAAGCATGGAATCTAAATCACATAAATCATTATATGCAGTAAATAAAAATCGTCTCATACGCATAAAGTCCAATTCAGGAGACTCGGCGACAAAGTCTTGATAGTCGCTTAATATTGATGTTTCTCTAGCAAAAAATTCATTTATACATTCATTTGCAGGTTTTGTTACAGGAATAGCATCTAGTTCTTCTAATGAAATTTTTAGTTTCATCTTCGTGATAACACGATTTTCTACAACAAATTCAACTTCTAAATTTGTGGCTAACTCCTCTTCTTCACCTTCCCACACATTATATGTAAATGGAAATACCCGTTGGGTTGTTAATTGTTCAACTTGCCCCTGTTTTTTTTCTGGGTCTAAATTAATGATTTTTCCTTCTAACATATATATGCTCCTTACAATTTTTTGCTAAACTCTGAAATCTCTATTATATCAAAAAACTTAATTGTTGTAAAACCCATAAAGTTCAATTTGATATAATGGAACTCACCATTATATTGTTTGTTGATTTAAAATATTGTGAAATATATTTATTACTAAACTTGATTATTGAGAAATCTTATCTATTATTGCTTATTAGGATAAAATTTCAGGAAATCTTTTAATTTTATATATGTATTTTTTACTTTGTGTAATACTATTTTATGTGGATACCGAGTTTTATAAAGCTTTCGATTTGTCTCATCAAGTTTAAATTCCAAATTTTGTAGCTTTATCGATAATGCCTTAATATAGGAATACAAAGCGGTTGTATCATTTTTATTATTATGAAATATTGCTTGTAGCTCTTGATTAAACACTGGGGTTTGTCGTGCCATATCCCACCATTGTTCATGATATGGATAATCAAGTGGTGTGTAGGTGGCATCAAGATATGAGTATTTAGATATCCATGGTTTAGCATAGCCATTAAAATGGATTATTTTTGATGTGGTCAATATTTGTCTTAAAAAATGGCAATTTGAATCTCCATTTTTTAAAGACATGGCACTTTGAAATATAAGTATACCAAAAGTTGGAGGCAATACAACGATATCCCCCATAATAATTGCGTTAAGAGCATCTTGGTCTGCATAATGCGATTTATATTTATGGAGAAACTCTAAGCTATTATGTTGTATATTTCGAGTTCTCCACTCGTTCATATTGATAAGCATTAAACCAGAACAGAAATAATAGGGAATTTTTGCAAAATAAAAATTCCGCTTATCATCTACTGATTGCAACACATGGTTTGCTGTTGTAATATCAACATGTCCGCTATTAGCTGCAATTACCTTATTATCCAAAGGTATCATAAATAGTGTTCTAATATCCTCTAAAACAAACATATCTACATCAAGATAAAGACAAACCTTTACATCTTTAGGAATTATATCACCAAGTAACAACCGATAATAGGCAATATAATTCTTAGAATCTTCGAATCCCCACTTTGGCATTCCTTCAAATATTGTTTCATCAATGATGTGAACTTGAATTACACATGGATATATGATATTGAGATGATATTCTAATGTTTTAAGCTTTATGGACATATCTTCTGATATAGCATCAGTTAGAACATGAAAGCAATATGCCCCCCCCCCCCCGTTGTATTGTTTTTAGAAATGTCATAGAGATTTTTAGTCGTATCTGTATTTTTAATAATGCTTGTTATAAGCACTGCAAGATATTTTATATAATTCTCATCTATATTAAAAACAATATGAAACATGGAAAACCTTAGTATCAAAAGTAAGTTATTATAACATAAAATGAATTGACAATTGAATCAAGCTAATTGGCAGTTTTCTTGTTAAGGTCATGTTTAGCATAACAACACAATAGAATATTATAGCAACTCGACATAATATAATCTAAATCATTATTATTACTTTATGTTACATATTTAATATTTATATGAATAAAAAAGTAACATTATATAATTTACAATCTATTATTCCAACATGCCTAAAATGCGATTATATAGCATTATTTTGTAACTTTATTTTACACATTTTAACTATATTACTATTATTGTTTAATTAATGAGAATATGGTTATGATTCCAAATTTTTTATAATAAATTTTTTCAAAAAGTAACATTTTAAAATATGCCAATAAAATAAAAGAGTATATTTTTATCAAATTAAGCAAATTTTAAAGTGTAACATGCAATTCTATCACTATTAGGAGCATATACTCTTAATAAAATCATGCAATAGCATTATGTAAGGAGATAATATGGCAAAGGCTATTTTTGCAAATAAGCAGTTTAAGGCTACCCCTTCTAAATATTCTTCAAAACTTATAGAAGTTGTATTTACAAAAGAGGTTATCGCGACGTTTCTCAAAAAAGTAGAACAATATCCAGTTCAAGCATTAGAATATAAATCATTCTTGCGATTTAGAGTTGCAGAAATTCTTAATAAACTTTGCAACAATGAGCTTCAAAATTTCTTGCAAAAAGTGCTTACAAATCGAGAACAAGGTGCAATTTTGGTAAATCCAGAGGGCATTACTACATCACAGCAAGGCGATGATATGGTTAAAATTGCTACCGCTTTTGTGCATTTGGTAGGACGTTCAAATTTTGATGATATGACAGGAAAATTTTATGCACGATGGGCAGTTGTAAATACAGATAATTCAGATAGCTATCTACGTCAACCACAAAAACCACTTGAATTACATAATGATGGTACTTATGTGAATCAAGTAACAGATTATGTTTTAATGTATAAAATTGATGAGCAAAATATGAAAGGTGGAGATTCTCAATTATTGCATCTTGACGATTGGGAAGACTTAGATAAATACTTTAATCATCATCTTGCAAAACGTGTTATGAAGTGGTCTGCTCCACCTAGTAAAAATGTCAAAGAAGATGCTTATCACCCTGTTTTTGAAACAGACTGCGATGGACGTCCAGTTATGCTTTATATAGACCAATTTGCACAACCAAAAGATTATGAAGAAGGTACGTGGTTAGCAGATTTGGGAGACTCGTTAGAAAATAGTAAAAATAAACTTTCTTTTCCTGTGCCAGTGGGGCAATTCCTCTTAATCAACAACCTCTTTTGGCTACATGGTAGAGATAAATTTGAACGACATGAAAAATTACGAAGAGAACTCATGAGACAAAGAGGCTATTTCGCATTCAGTTCAAATCCTTTTAAAGCCTATCATCATTTAGCAAAAAATCAATAACTTCTAAAGATTTTGCAAGATTTTCTATGTGTTAAATAGAATCCTGCAATTTCACATATCACATGGCATAATACATTGCAATATTAATGTATAAAAGATTTATAATTTTTATTTTTTTACTAAGATTCTCTGTAAAGAATAGAATTGTAATATAATGTCATTATTGAATTTTATGTCAATCAAATGCATTTTTTAGTAAGGAGTCCTCGTGATTTATGATTTTGTTATAATCGGTGGCGGTATTATTGGCATGTCCGTTGCAATGCAACTTATTAATAAGATGCCTGATTCAAAAATCGCAGTCCTTGAAAAGGAACATGTAGCCGGTAGACATCAAACTGGGCATAACAGTGGCGTAATACATGCTGGGGTATATTATGCCCCCGGAAGTCTTAAGGCAAAATTTTGCTTTGAAGGTAATAAAGCAACTAAAACATTTTGTGATGAAAATGGGATTCCCTATGATATTTGCGGTAAAATGCTTGTAGCAACATCGCCTCTTGAAATGGAACGTATGAAAGCTTTATGGGAGCGGACAGAAGCAAATGGCCTAGAACGCACATGGCTTGAAGCTCATGAACTCAAAGAAAGAGAGCCAAATATTACTGGACTTGGCGGAATATTCTTTCCATCTAGTGGTATTGTTAGCTATGTACAGATTACCCAAACAATGGCAAAAAGATTTGAGGAAAAAGGTGGCACGGTATTTTATGATACAGAGGTGCTTGGATTAACAGAACATTCACAAGGCATGGTTATCAAAACTTCTAAAGAAAAATTCGAAAGCCGTTATTTGATTGCATGTTCAGGACTTATGTCTGACAGAATCGTTAGAATGTTGGATATAGAACCCAATTTTATTATTTGCCCATTTCGTGGAGAATATTACCAATTAGCAAATAAACACAGGGATATCGTGAAACATTTGATTTATCCTATTCCAGATCCAAGTGTGCCATTTTTAGGCGTTCATCTTACTCGCATGATTGATGGAAGCGTTACTGTTGGTCCAAATGCGGTATTGGCATTTAAAAGGGAAGGGTATAGAAAGAAAGATTTTTCATTACATGATGTTATAGAAATGCTAGGGCATAGTGGTATACGTAAAGTGATATATAAGAATCTCAAGAATGGCATTGAAGAAATGAAAAATTCGCTCTATAAAGACGGTTATCTTAAACTTGTGCAAAAATACTGTCCAAGTTTGACAAAGCAAGATTTACATCCATACCCCGCCGGAGTTAGGGCACAAGCAGTAAGCTATGACGGCGAATTGATAGAAGATTTCTTATTTGTTAATACTCCACGTTCCGTGCATGTATGTAATGCTCCAAGTCCTGCAGCTACTTCAGCTATTCCGATTGGAGCCCATATCTTAGAAAAGGTGCAAGAAATGGTAGATGGAAAGCACCACAATACTTAAGTTGTGATGATAGATATTCTTATGACTGCTGCAATAAATCTTGTAAACTATATTTTTGAAACTCTTGAATAAAAGAATCTTTAGCCCTATGAATGATTGCCTTTAGATTACATGCGGTTTGATACGGACAGTTTACATGCTGCATATTATGTTTGAGGCATTCTACAAAATCAGTATTTACTTCAGTATATAATAATACTTCAGACAATGGAATATTCTGTGGCTCTTTAGCAAGTCTAATACCTCCGTCTCTTCCTTTGAAAGATTCTATAAATTTTCCTTTTGAAAGCTTATGAATAATTTTTTTTAAGTGATTTTGCGAAATTTTTAACTCACTTGCCATGTGTTCAATAGTATTTAAGCCATGATTATTTTCTGCAAGATAAATAAGTGCTCTAAATGAATAATCGCTAAATTTTGATAACTGCATAGCTATCTCCAATAAAAGAATTGAGTACAATATTAAGACAATACCTTAAATAAATCAATAATTTGCATAGAAAGAATTAGCAACTTTTTTGATACAAAGACCATCAAATTGCAACCAAATCCCTCTCCTTCCATCATTAAAATAGCCTGCTTCGTGTTACATGCCTATGAAATAAATTTATGTATCCCATGATTCTCTAGTGATATTAGAAGTCAAAAAAATACATACATAACTAAAGATAACATTAAAGAAATCAATGACCATATGTTATTAGTAATGCTAGGTATCACAGTTATATTGAATAAGATTACATAAACACAATGTATTGTCATTATAGCAATAGTATTGTGATAGGTATATTTTATGAATTCTTATTACAATGTGCTGTTATACATTCTTGAGCTTCTTGCAATATAACAGAATCCTCTGCAATATTAAAGAAATTAAAATTATTTCCACTTTGTATTGTACCATCAAGCAAATCGCCACTATTGCGATATTCTAAATCAAGTTCTGCTATATCAAATCCACTTAATGTTTGCGCAAAACGATTCAATCTTTCGTTTTGTATATGATGCGTATAAAGATAACAATACCCTTTTAATCCATTACGACTTACTCTGCCTCGTAGCTGATGCAAGCTTGCTAAACCAAGTCTTTCTGCCCCCACAATAACAATTGTAGTAAGATTAGGCAAAGATATTCCAACTTCTATCATTGTTGTAGCAAGGAGAATTGAACCCTTTGTGTTAGCAAATTGTGCTAAAATCTCATCTTTATCTTTATCTTTACCGTGTGTGCTAAAAACATTAGAAAAATTCTTCTGCCAATATTGCTCTCCCTGCTTTAGGGACATGTAGGGAATCTTATGAGATGACGTTGTGTTCTGATTGTGTCGTATTGTATAGGCATAGTCCATAGTAGATTGATATTCTGCAGTATTCATATTAAATAAATTCACTGTGTTTTCATGTTCCAGTTTTTGTGTATCGTCAATAAGTGGATAGATAATGGCAATTTGATAATTTTTTGCTATTTCACCTTTTATATGAGCAATCAAATCTGGAAAGTGTGATTTATTAATGATATAAGTTTGAATATCCTTTTTGAAAGGTAAATCTTTGATAAAAGTAAAGTTAATAAGATTACTTTGAATCATAGCCATAGTGCGAGGAATAGGAGTTGCAGAAAATTGTAAATGATGAGGTTTTTTAGTTCTATCATTATCTGTCGATGTAAGCATTTTTTCAAGCTGCAATCTTGTATTTGTCCCAAAACGATGTTGCTCATCAGTCATAACAAGTGCAAAATCATCAAAATTCGCTTGAGCCTGTCTAAACAATAAAGCTTGTGTGCCTATAACAAAATCTCCCTGTAATAAAATATGAGAATCTTTTTTAGAATTTGTGGAAGTAATACAAGAAATAGTAATAAATGATGGAAGATATTTTTTCGCTTCTTCATAAAGCTGCTTGGCAAGGATTGTTGTTGGTGCCATAAGCATTGACTTATAAGGATATGCTAACACAACACTTGCAAGAATTACTATTGTCTTTCCACAGCCAACATCACCCATGATAATACGTCTGCAAGCCGTAGAAGAATACAAGTCTTTTTGTATTTCTTGGATTGCATTATACTGGGCTTTAGTTAAAGTAAAAGGTAGCGACCGTATAAAATCATCAGTTTGACCTTTGCACTGAAATTTTGATGTAAAATACTTTTTTTTCTTTTGCAGGCGTTGAATATATACGAATATTTCACAAAATTTAATTGCATCTATATGCTTTTTTGGAAAACCCTTAGATTTATGATAATCTTGAAAAAATTCAAACGTTGGATAAAAAATTTCATGCAAGGCTTTCGCATATTGTTCAGGAATCTTAGAATCTTTAAGAATCTGATATGTAATTTTAGACTGAATGGCACTTAGTTTTGCACCTTTTTTTTTAAATTTTACGACAATAGTATTAATATTTGTTGTAACTTTTGGATTAATAAACGTAGGTATATAGCAATTCATAGTTTTTTCAAAATACAATTCTATTGTACCAACAATAAAAATTGTTCTATCATTGCGAAAAATTTGTGAATGATACGGACGAGCATTAAAAATAATAATACGTATGGTAGTATTAAAAGATAAAGCAAAGGCTTCTATAAATAAGGTATTATTATAATATCTTTTGTTGAGGATCTTAACTTCTAAACTTCCACTTTTTCCATCAGACAGTAAATCTATTGGATAGGTAGATTCATAAGATTTTGGAATATTATCAAGGCAATATGCAAGAATGGAATGCAAATTAGAGCCTTTAAAATGTCTATTTTTTTTCTACTCTATATGCCCCAGAATCAATCTCTGTTTTAATATTTTGCAAATGACGTGTTGCTTCGGCTGAAGTTTGAAATGGTCCAATTAAATATTTTGTTGTACCTTTTTCAGTTTCCTTACGATATGGATATTTAGAAACTTTATTGAGAAATACTGGGTCAACTTTATCTTGTGAAAAAGAGCCAACTTGGATATAAAATCCCTTAGTTGGACTTGCTCCTTGCTCTTTGTAGGGTGGATTGGTAGGTTTTTGAATAATTCTCGCATCATTTTGTGTATTTGTTTGGGTTTTAGTATTCTGCGATGGTGTCGCAGGTTTGCTTGTGTATGCTGTATCCTTTTTTACCTCTTGTTTTTGTGTATCCTTTTGTGTTGATTCCTTGGGTTTTTCTGCTTGTGTTTTTGGCTTTGTAGCATTTTGTTTTGTTGGATCTGGTGCTACTGCAATAGCCACTTCTTTGGGTTGTAATGGTGTAATTACTTTTTCTGAAATTTTAGCTGGTTCAGCAGTCTGTGCTAAATTTTTTAAATTTGCTTGAAATTTTTCATCTTTTTCATAATTTAACTCATCTTGTTTTTGATTTGAATTTGTAGTCATATTATTGGCTGATGTAAGATTAGGGATTATATTGTTTGTTGTTTGTGTATTAACTGCCACAGGAGGAGTTTCAGAGATGGGGTTATTTGACATTTGATTCTGTGTATCTGTATTTAATCCTAAAATATCATTAGGATTCACAATAGTCACATTAGTATTGTGCTGCGTTGTATTATCTGGAATATTATGAGCATACGGTATAACATTTTGATTATTTGATGTAGGATTTTGAATCTTTGTATCAGGATTATTTATACTATTTACAACTTGTATATGATTATCTCGTGTCATAACCCATGCAATAATAAGAAAAACAGCTATTAAAATAACTGCCACAATCGTAAGTAGCAGTATTGTTTTTGTTTTATTTTTACTACCACTATCATTTTGAAAAATATCGTTAACACTTGAATTCTTCATATATTTCTCCTAAATATTTTACATAAGAATTACTTGTTACATGTGTCTTGCCCATGCACTACGTTCTTTAGCATACACATCATAGGGCAATACTAAAATATTAAATTGTGGTGGAACATCATTACTTGGAAACATACGCCATTCAATCGGACACTTAGTCGATAATTTCATGGATAAATTTTTTGCCAATCTTTTTCCTTCTTCTAAGTCTGTATGCCCTTTATGAATATAAAGATGTAAATGACCGGGTGTTTTTGTTGTATAAGCAGTAAAATTAATAAAACCCTCTTCACGTAGCAATAATTGTGCTTTATGGTAGAATCTTTGAGGATCGCGTCCATTATAGTCAAAAACAATATTTTCCACCTTATTGCCACGTAAGATAAGAGAATGGGCAATAACTACTTCTTTATTAAAATGGCTTTGTATCATTTGAGACGTTAGCAACGTATTAATACGTTCAAATTTATCATAAAAAATTCTACCATTATAAGTAGTTTTTTGCCCAATCCCCTTGGCTTTCATATAATAGTGGCTTGTATCAATTTTAATTAGTTTTAATTCCATCTCAGTCATCTTGCATTCCTAAACTTTAGCACTATCCTAAATTTATCATTATAACATAATATTAAAAAAATTAACCAACTTACACAATTCAATATAAATTCTTATTGGCATTTTAAAATATTGCTCTATCATATACGATAAACCGTTTTCCCAACTCTTTAACTTCTTTTTTAACTTGTGTTTGTAAATCAATATTTTGAATATCTGACAAAATATCTGCTATTTTCTGCCCTATCCATTCAAATTCTTTTTCTTTCATACCCCTTGCGGTAAGAGCAGGAGAACCTATACGTATGCCGCTTGTTACAAAGGGTGAACGTATTTCACCAGGGACTGTATTTTTATTCACTGTGATTCCAGCATTACCTAATGCAATATCAGCATCTTTGCCACTAAAATTTTTTTGCAAAAAATTCATTAAAATCAAATGATTATCTGTCCCATTACTTACCAAATCAAATCCACGTTGCATGAGGACATCTGCTAATACCTTAATATTACTTTTGACTTGTTTAGCATAAGTTTTCCATGATGGCTTCAGATTTTCTTGGAATCCTATTGCTTTAGCAGCTATCACATGCATGAGTGGTCCACCTTGCATACCGGGAAATACTGCTTTATCAATCTTTTGTGCTATCTCTTCATTATTAGTCAGAATCACACCACCACGCGGACCTCTTAGCGTTTTATGTGTTGTAGTTGTAACGACGTCACAATGTGGAAAGGGATTGGGATATTCTCCAGCTACAACGAGTCCAGCTACATGAGCAATGTCAGCCATTAAAAAAGCATTGACAGTATCAGCAATCTCTCTAAATTTAACAAAATCTAATTCCCTTGTATATGCAGAAAATCCGCATACAATAATATTTGGTTTTACTAGCTTTGCATACTCCATAACCTTATCATAATTAATCCTTCCATCTCTTTCTACACCATAAAAAAAACTTTGGTATATTTTTCCTGTAATGCTCACTTTAGCTCCATGTGTGAGATGTCCACCATGACTTAAATCCATTCCCAAAATTTTATCATAAGGCTTCAATAATGCTGCATATACGGCTCCATTTGCTTGGCTACCAGAATGTGGTTGTACATTGGCAAATTGACAGCGAAAAAGTTTCTTAGCACGTTCAATAGCAAGAGATTCTATACTGTCAACAAATTCACAGCCACCATAATAACGTTTATTTGGATAACCCTCGGCATATTTGTTGGTCAATATGCTTCCCATGGCCTCCATGACACTAGGAAAGGTATAATTTTCACTTGCAATCATTTCAAGATGGTCATTTTGTCTTTGCAACTCTTTTTGTATTAAATCAAAAATCTCTGAATCTTGTTTTTCCATATCATAACTCATATATGCTCCTCTATTATTGTATTATCACTATCCTCAATAGGCTTCATAGCTGGGAATAAAATTACATCCTTTATGCTCTTATTATTTGTTAAGAGCATCACAAGCCTATCAATTCCTATACCTTCTCCAGCAGTTGGAGGCATACCATATCCCAATGCCCATACATAATCTTCATCCATATACTGTGCCTCCTCATCGCCTTTTTCCTTTTCTGCTACTTGAGCTTTAAAACGTTCTAATTGGTCTAGTGGGTCATTTAGCTCTGAAAATCCATTGGCAATCTCTTTGCCAGCAATAAAAAATTCAAATCTGTCGGCAATGTGTGTATTCGAATCGCTTCGTCTAGCAAGAGGGCTAATCTCAATGGGATATTGTGTTATAAAAGTCGGATTGATAAGCTTAGATTCCACAAATTCATCAAAAGCATAACTTAATAATTTTCCATAACTGACATTCTCCTCAATAGCGATATTATTGCCCTTTAGATACGATTCTAAAGATTCTTTGTTTTCAACAATATGTGATTCTATGCCACCAATTTTTATTATAGAATCTTTATAATTCATAATGGTAAATTGCGTAAAATCAATACTAAATTCTCCAAATGGAATTTGCTTTGGCAAATTCAAAGATTCTAAGAGATAATGCAAAAGCTCTTGCGTTAACGCAATAAGATCTTTATAAGTATGGTATGCCCAATAAAATTCAATCATGCTAAATTCTGGATTATGGTCATGGTCTATACCCTCATTTCTAAAATTTCTATTAATTTCAAAAATAGCCTCAAATCCTCCAACAATCAGGCGTTTTAAATACAACTCTGGTGCAATACGCAAATAACGTTCGACATTTAACGCATTGTGATGTGTAATAAAAGGTCTTGCATTAGCACCACCTGGAATTGGGTGCAACATTGGTGTTTCAACTTCCAGAAATCCTTTATCTTCAAAGAATCTACGTATCGATGAAACAATACGGCTACGCATTTTGAACGTCTGTTTAACATGTTGATTCATGATTAAATCAACATATCTTTGACGATAACGCAATTCTATGTCTGTTAGTCCATGAAATTTTTCTGGTAATGGCACAATAGATTTTGTTAAAAGCTTGAACTCTAACGCATGGACACTAAGTTCTCCTGTTTTAGTAACAAAAGGGAATCCATATACATTCACAATATCACCAACTTCTAAATTTTTTTTTAAGATTCCAAATAAATCACCAAGTTCATTTTGCGAAAAATAAATTTGCAATAGAGCACTTTCATCTTCTATTTTAATAAAGCTTGCCTTTCCCATAAGACGTAAAAATTTGACTCTCCCTTTTACCCATACTTTGCAATCCTCCTGTTTTTTTTCATTAGATTCTTTACTTTTTAGATATTCGTATTGTTGTAAAAAATTGGCATTGCTAAGATTTATAGAGCAATCATTACGATAAGGATTCAAATTATTAGCACGGAGGTTATTGGCTTTTTGCAAACGCTGTTGTATATAGATATTTTCAAACATTATTGTCCCTTAACTTTCTTTTTGATTTCTGACTTTGCTTTTTCAATGACATTATCTACTTGCTCTTGTTGTTTTTTATATTGCTCTTGCAATGTTTGTAGGGAATCTAAGCTTACGATTTTTTCTGCAATTTCATACATCATTGGATACGATTTTGTGCCTTTTGTAAAGTCTTTTATAGGCTGTTTTAAAAAACCAACTTGAGAAAGAGCATACACAACAAAGCATAGAATCACACAATACTTTAATGCAGCAAATACATAACCACCACAATAATTAATAATAGCAAATTCTGGCATAATAATAATAAAACGAGCGATGATAGCCCCAATAACCAAAGCACCTATCCAAATACATGATAGAATCAAAACAAAAGCGAGAGTCCATATAATCGTTTCATTTTGAAAATGCAATCCTGCTAGTTCTAAATAATGTGAAACTTCAATACAATGGCGAGAAGCTAAAAAGATGCCAAGTGCCACTCCAATAACTCCCATAATTTCATGTATCAATCCATTCTTTAAACCACGTAAACCAAGTAACAAAATTATAACTATGACACCTATATCAATATAATCGCTTGAAACCATTATTTTTCCTAAACACTCATATAGCAATAAACTCTGTTTTTAGGTATTTTATCCTAATTTTTCTCTAACTTCATTTAAAATGTTATCAACGTCCTGATTCTTTAATGAATTTATAATATCTTGCAAAACATATTCTATTTCCCCTATTAAACAAGTCTGTGTACCATAAAGAATCTTTGTTGCATCAAGATTGCCCACGATATATTCTATCTGTAGATTTCTATCTTGTATAATTTTTGTGTGGATTCCAATTGGTGATTGGCAGCCACCACCTAAAAGACGAATAAAGGCACGTTCAATATTACAACACAATCCCGTATCTTTGTGATGCAAAGATTCTAGAATCTTAGAAATGGCTTGATCCCTAAAATCTGATGAATACTTAGGATCTCTGCATTCAAGTCCCAATGCTCCCTGCCCCATTGCTGGCACTATAGTTGTGGTATCAAAATGATAATGTGAAATCTCATTTTGTAATCCCAAACGATTTATAGCCGCACTTGCTAAAATAATAGCATCATAATCACCATTTTTAAGTTTTTCAAGTCGTGTTTGTATATTGCCCCTTAAATTATGAGTATCCACATCATTGCGTATTCTTTTTATCTGCATACTACGCCTCAATGATGTTGTTCCAACCTTTGCATTTCTTGGTAAAGCATGTATATCAGCATATTTTTCGCTTACAAAACAGTCTCTTGGATCTGCTCGTTTTGTAATAGCAACAAGCATCAACTGAGGGTCTATAATAACTGGGACATCTTTGAGTGAGTGTACAGCAAAATCGATTGTTCTATTTAAAAGCTCTTGTTCCAATTCTTTTGTAAACAATCCTTTACCGCCGATTTTTGCTAAAGGTGCATCTAATATCTTATCACCTTTGGTTTTAATGCTCTTCAATACCACGCTAATGCCTTGTGATTCTAAAATTGCTTTTATATGATTCGCTTGCCATAGGGCTAACACTGAACCTCTTGTGCCAAGTATAATGGGTGATTGTTGCAAGGTATCTTTATATCTTTGAGCGATGGGCATTTGCATTCCTTATTGTTAAAGAATCAAATATATTAAGCAAGCCTTATCGTAACACATTTTTTTCAAGATTCGGCATTATTTTAGCAAGGAATCAAAGGATTTATTGAAACACCTGTTTTAACAGTTTCTTCATATTGTCTCTTGATTATTTAAATTATAAGCATCAAACTCTATATCATTACGATAACTAAAAGTCATCTTATATATGTTTACTAAAAATACTTTAGTCTATAATTATAATATTTATTAAATATAAATACTAAGAGTTGCAAATATTTATCAAAAGTATGGTATAATTGCTAAAATTATTGAAAATTAAGGAGCAATTATGGCAAAGAAAGCCTTTCAAACTGAAATCAAGCAACTGCTTGATTTAATGATTCATTCTCTCTATTCTAATAAAGAAATTTTTTTGCGCGAGCTTATTTCAAACGCAAGTGATGCATTAGATAAACTTAATCATTTAACACTAAGCGACGATGCCTATAAAACTATGGAATTTAAACCAAAAATTACCGTTAGTTTTGATTCTGATAAAAAAATTATTACAATTAGTGATAATGGTATCGGTATGAATGAAGAGGATTTAAACAATCATTTGGGTACTATTGCAAAAAGTGGGACAAAAAGTTTTTTACAAAGTCTTACAGGTGACAAGAAAAAAGATTCTAATCTTATAGGACAATTTGGGGTAGGCTTTTATTCGGTTTTTATGGTAGCACAAAAAGTCATTGTAAATACTAAAAAAGCACTTGATTCTAAAGGTTGGACATGGATTAGTAGTGGCAATGGAGAATATGAGATTCTAGAATCAAAGAAAGATTCTTATGGAACAGAGATTACGCTATACCTAAAGGATGATGCAAAAGATTTCCTTTCAAAATGGAAGCTTGAGGATATTATCAAACGTTATTCTAATCACATTCAATTTCCTATTTTTTTACAATATGTTGAAGAGAAAAAAGAAGAAGGTAAAGATGCGATAAAAGAAAATAAGGAAGAACAAGTTAATAATGCCAAAGCACTCTGGACATTACCAAAAAGTGAACTCAAAAAAGAAGATTATGAAGAGTTTTTCTCTACGATTTCTTATGATAGAGAAAAGCCAATGAGCTATATACACACACTTGCGGAAGGTAAATTGCAATATAAAAGTCTTTTTTATATTCCATCTACACCGCCATTTGATATGACTCGTATAGATTATAAATCACATGTTAAATTGTATGTTAAACGGGTATTTATCACTGATGATGATAAGGAATTATTGCCTTCTTATTTACGTTTTGTGCATGGTATTATTGATAGCGATGATTTGCCGCTTAATGTAAGTCGTGAAATCTTGCAAGAGAATACAATTTTAGAGCAAATCAAATCTGCTTCGGTAAAAAAAATCTTAAGTATGATAGAAACATTAACAAAAGATGAAAAAAAATATGAAGATTTCTATAATAAATATGGCAAGGTTTTAAAAGAGGGGTTATATAGCGATTATGCCAATAAAGATAAATTATTAAATTTTGTTCGTGCGTATTCTTATAAAAACGAGAAAAATATTAGTTTGAAAGACTATAAAGAAAACTTAAAAGACGGACAAAAAGGTATTTTTTACATTATTGGTAAAGATTTAGATTCCATAAAAAATAATCCTATTTTAGAAAAATTCAAAGATTATGATGTTTTATTATTTGCAGATGAGGTTGATAATTTCGTGATTCCAAATATTGGAGAATATGAGGGCATAAAATTATTGGATATAACGAGCAAAGAAGCGAATAGTGAGATACAAAATGAAATAAGTGAAGAAGTAAAAAAGAAATTTGAGTCACTTGTTGAATCTTTTAAGGGACTTGATGGTGTTAATGAAGTCAATCTTACACAGTCTATATCATCACCACTTGCCCTCACAGATGAAAATTCGCATAATAATTATATGGAGCAAATTATGCGTCAAATGGGACAAAATATGCCAGAATCAAAGAAAAATGTTGAAATCAACATTGACCATGAACTTATACAAAAAATAAACATAATGGAAAAAGATTTGCGTGATAAATATTGTCTTGTTTTATTCAATGGGGCAAAGATATTAGAAGGGCAAAGCCTTAAAGATTCTAAGGGATATGTGGATAGCGTTAATGAGTTATTGCTAAAAAATCTTGCTTAGTCTGAATACAATTACCACAGAATCATCATGATAATGTGATTCTGTGTTTATATAATATTGTCATTTCTATAAACTCTCAAACTCTCCTCGCTTAAAACTCATAAATAAAATATTCTTAAATGTTAAAGATTATGTTACAATAGGTTTTTTTATAACTAAGGAATAATTGAGGAATAATGATGAAAAGTATTTATATTGGCAACCTCTCTTACACTACCACATCATCTCAACTTCATGACTTATTTGCACAATTTGGAGAAGTTATATCAAGCACATTAATTTATGATAATGTTACCAAAAAGTTTAAGGGATATGCTTTCATAGAAATGGAAGATACAAATGCTAAGACTGCTATATCTATGCTCCATGGAAGTTTATTTTTAGGTAGGACTCTATACGTCAATGAAGCAAAAAAGAATAAAAATCATACTAAATAACTATTGGGCAAATTGCAAAAGAAGATGTAAAACAACCAAAAGAAGTGCTTGAAAAAGCTAAAGAACTAGGCTTTACCGTGCATAGCACAAAGTGTGTATAGGGACGCTTAGTAAAGAACAGGCTATCATATTGCAGACTGTCTATGTAAAAACATAATGACATAAAATAAGCAAACACATTACCTAGAATCTACCATCTACCAATCATATACCATCATATAAACACAATGTAGCAAAGCAATATGATATAATAATTACTTAATTTTACAATCTAGGATATTTATGATAATAAGATTAAAAGGTATTATTGAAAAACTTCTGCCAACAAGTGTCGAATTGGAGGTGCATGGAGTTACATATTATATCGAGATTTCTTTACTAACAAGCTCTGCATTACAAAACAAGGCTGAAACCACACTAGAGATTTGCCAGATTATTCGTGAAGATGCCAATTTGCTTTATGGATTTATTACGAAACAAGAAAGAGAAATATTTTTGCAGATTCTAAAGGTTAATGGTGTTGGGGCAAAAATGGCTCTATCGATTCTCTCTCATTATTCTGTTGAACAGTTTCTTGCTATTGTGCAAACAAGTAATCTTAGTGCATTAAAAAATGTAAAGGGAATTGGAGCAAAAATCGCTAGTAAAATAATGCTTGAATTAGCAGGATACACACAAAGCATACAATCCCAAGATAACAATGATAATATGAAATTTGCCTATGAGGCACTTATGGCACTTGGATTTAAAGACTCTGAAATACATCTTGCCTTACAATCTCTTGATTCACATTCACTTACCCTACCCCCAAATGAAATGGTAAAACTTGCACTCAAAAATATGAAAAAATAATGATGTGGGCTATGCTATGCCATATACCATGAAACAAATGCTTCCTTTTTTCATAATGATTTACCAAAAATTCCTTATTAATATTATTTTGTGTGCTATCAGGCATTTGTGTACAAAAATCATTCACAATGTGTACGCTTTTAGCATATTAAGCCTATGTAGCATACAAGAAACTTTTGGTGCAGATGTATTTATTCCTCTGTATGATGAAGCACTCAACCAAGAATCTAATGTGATAAATTCTCAAATAAATAGGAATAAACTAATCCCAATTAATCCAAAACAATCTGGCATATCGCTACATTATATCAACTCATTTATGCAACATTCTTCATTTGATATTATCTCACATGGTGCTGGTATAGAATACAACACGATTTTACAAAACACCTCACATTATGATATATTATTTTCTTATCAAGTAAATTTTGCCCATACTACCCTACAATCAGATACATATAGAAGAGATTCTAGTTTGAGTATCGGGACATTCGGTGCTTTTGATTTTTTATTTAATCAAACACAAAAAGGTCATCATGTTATAAGCATGGATTTTGGCTATTCTGCTGGTATTCCACAAAATACAAATAGTATGTTCGATGAACACACTGTGCTTATAAATTTGGATTATGGATACCATTTCACCTATCAACAATTTTCATTTATGCCATATATTCGTTTGGAAAGTTACATATTTTTTCCAACGCAATATCGTCATAATATCGCTATTGATGGCGGTATGAATGCAATTATTGGTCTTAAAAGTATTTGGGATATATCTCTATTTGAATGTAGCTTTGCTTTTGGTTTTTTGAGTGATTTGAATGTATCTGGTTCAAGTGTTGGAATCTTGGCTGATAATACCATTGTATATGATACAGACGGAATAAGCAATGGAATCTTTGCAGAACTGAATCTTGGAATCTTCGAATATAAAAATTTTCATTTTCTTATAGAAACAAATGTGGGATACATGCTTTCATATTATGAAGTAAATATAAAAACCATGCTTTCTCTTTTGTATCGATTCTAGCTTCAATAGGTTTATTGTAAATTACACATTGTTAAAATGTCTTTACAGTAGTAAGATTTTAGAGTTACAAATGTGGTATAAACCGTATTGCATTGTATTAAAAACCTAAATCTTGCATAGCTGCATCAAGTTTGTCAATCATCACATCAATATCATGTTGAGATACAATAAGCGGTGGGGCAAAACGCAAACTATTATCTCCTGCAGGAAGCAAAATGAGACCGTGCTCTAACGCTTTAGCAACAATTCTTGTATTTTCTATGCCATTATTGTGAATTGTGTTTCCTTCATCAGATTTTTGTATCCATAATCCTTGCAAGAGTCCCATGCCTTGTCGCTTTATAAAGATAGGGTATTTCTGCCTACACATATCAAGCTTTTTAGCAAGATATTCACCCATTATTTGGGCATTTTGAATAATATTTTCACGTTCAAAAATTTCAAAAACAGCATTGATTCCAGCACACACAAGAGGATTCCCACCGTATGTACTACCGTGGTCGCCTATAGTTAAAGAAGATGTTGCAACTTTTTCATTTACACCAAAAGCCCCAACAGGCACACCGTTACCCAATCCTTTTGCAGTAGTAAAAATATCCGGTAGTATGTTAAAATGTTGCCATGCAAACATTTTGCCACTTCTCCCCATGCCACATTGAATCTCATCTAAAATCAACAAAATATCATTGTCATCACAAATTTTTCGTATTTTTTTCATACAATCTTTATTAATAGGCGTAATACCTCCTTCACCTTGAATAGTCTCCAATATAATGGCACAAGTTTGAGAATCTATATTTTGTTCAAGACTTGCAATATTATTAAATTCTGCAAAGCGAATACCCTCTAAAAGTGGTTTAAATGGTTCTTGATATGCTGTATTACCCGTAATAGATAATGAGCCTAAGCTCCTACCATGAAAACTTTGATGAAATGCGATAATATTATGTTTATGATGTTTATCACGTAAGAAAGCATATTTTTTAGCAACTTTTATAGCTCCCTCATTTGCTTCAGTCCCAGAATTCGTAAAAAATACCTTATCCATTTGACTCATTTCACAAAGTTTCTGTGCTGCCAAGATAGAAGGGATATTATAAAAAAGATTGGAAGTATGTATTATAGAATCAATTTGTTTTTTTAATATCTCATTAAAATCTTTATGTCCATACCCTAAGGCACAAACAGCAACCCCAGCTCCAAAATCTAAATATTCCTTACCCTGTGTATCATAAAGATACATTCCTTTGCCAGATTCCAAAATAATCTGCGAACGTTTATATGTCCTAAATATGAAATCCTCTGCTTGTGTGATAAGAGAATCAGTTTGCATACATATCCTTACAAATGGGTTAAGAGTTTATGTTATGATTATAACAAAAGTTTGCATAAGATACTATAAGGTAAGAATAAAACACTGAACTTTCGTGATTACAATAAAAATAATATTATGATGATATATGCAATGTTTTTGCATCAATCGTGTGAATCTCTTGTGTAGAGAGATTAATCTCTAATACATAACGATCGATATATGGAATCAGAAAATTTTTTTGTATGACAAAATAATACGTATTTGCTATCTTTTGTATATCTTGAACAATACCAAGTATCTCACCATTTTCGACAATTTTCATGCCAATAATATCAAAATAAAAAAACTCATTTTGTTGTAAATGACAAGATTTACGCGTGTCATTAATTGTACTATAAAATGTAATATTTCGTAACTTATCAGCATTTTCCCTTGTTGTTATTTCATTCCACCGAATTACAGAAGCCTGTGCGTTGTAAGAATGCAACGTAAGCATATAAAAAGGCAAAGTCTTGTCTGATTTTGTTTGGGTATTTATCATATCATGAGAAGTAGCTGTAGCATTATGTGGAAATAAAAGATTGGTAGTTGGAGTATGAGGTATATAGAATCGAGCATTAACGCATAAAATTTCTGGAAAATCAGTTATAAGAAATACACGTACGCCCCCTTTTAGCCCAACACTTTTGCCAAATGAACCAACACCAATAACATCAGACTCTAATAAATCAATAGAGATACTCATAAATCAAAACTTGTGTATTCGTTGATAATATTATTGGGTAGCTTTCGACACTACCACAAGTTCGTAAGATACATTATCTTTAGCCTTACATGCTGAAATAACATTTTTTAATGCACTTACCATTTTCCCGTCTTTACCAATGACTTTGCCAACATCTTCTTCAGCAACCTCAATACAAAGCATATAATCTGAACGTTCCCCTTTATTGACAATAATAGTAACTTCATCTGGATTTTTTACAATTTTTTTGACATATGCTTCAAGGAAATTTTGGACAGGAAGATTCTGCATACTTTCACTTTATTGTTTGCTTAGAGATGCTACGCGTTCGCTCATTTTAGCCCCAACACTTTTCCAATATTCTAATCTTTCTTTGTTTATTGTAATAATAGCTGGACTCGCAATAGGATTATAAAAACCAATAGATTCTATCCAACCGCCATCACGTCTTTTACGAGAATCTGTTACGACTATTCGATAAAAAGGCTTTTTTTTGCGACCCATTCTTGTTAATCTAATCACTGTTGCCATTATATTCCTTAAATTAAAAATCAATATAGCCCGTTATTCTAGCATAATTTTGAAAATTTTATGTCATTTCTATGAAAACAGCGGGGCAAAATTATTAAAATTCTATGGCTTTCAATAGATAATCATTGCGAACTAATTATCATTTCAGATTGCATGTATCAACAAAATTATGGTAGATTCTGTATTGTGTATCTTAGATAAAGGATTATGTATGCAAACAATTTACCTTGACAAACGTTATAATGATAAAGCATCTGTGATAGAATATGGATTTTCGAATCTCATGCTTATGGAAAATGCCGGTAATAATCTAGCACAACACATAGCAAAGAAGCATAAAAAACTTGTCAAACAAACCATAAAAAAAAGAAAATCATTATCTGCTATTCACAGAATCACACATCAACACAATGATGACCTTTATGACTTTAATGCACTTTCCATTTCGCCCTACTTTATTAATACAAAATATTTATCTCATATATATCACACTTTAGATTCTAGAATCGTATTTTTATGCGGGAGTGGCGACAATGGAGCAGATGGCTTGGTGGCAGCACGTATCCTGCATTCTCTTGTACCATCTCTACATATTATTATTCTTCTATTAAAAGAACCAAAAAGTACTCTATGTAAAAAGCAATATGCAATTTTACAACGTCTTAATGAATCACAACAATCTGCACAACATATCACGATTGTGCCATATTATGATTTTTTTGAATGGCACTACATACCAGATTCACGTGATATTAAATATGAAGGCAGCAATGAATATATACACAACATGCAGCATATTTTTCTCGAATCATTATCTAATTTACAAGATTCTAATAAGGAATCTTCATTAATGCAGGATAACAAATATTTTGCCATTTTTTCACAACTTTATACTTTGATAGAGAGCCTGTATCCTCATTGCACTCAATATGAGATAACACAAATAACTCATTATTATGCTATCGGTTTCTTGCAGAGGATTCCAATATCGCAATTACAGTATGGTTTCCTCTATCACTTATTAGAATCATTGCAATCGCATGACATGATTATTGATTGTATTTTTGGTTCTGGATTTAGTAATAATAAAAAATCATTGCAGATGTCTGTAAATTATCAGAATCTTAAAAGGGATTTCCAAAAAAGTCATGCTACAAAGATTGCATGTGATATGCCAAGTGGTTTGCCAAATATCTTAGGATATGAAGGCGATATTGATGATATATTGGGATATTATGATGACACATTAGCTATGGGAGGCTTTAGTCTCTCTCTCTTTGATTCACGTATTAAAGACCATGTTGGCAAAATTTCATTAGGATTGCTTGGTATGGAAACATCTTTATATCGTAATAGCATAGCAATTTCTCATCATGCTATTATAGAATCTGATTGTTATGCGGATTCCTCATTATTTCAACTCATAGCACAACCCCCTTTATTATTGGAGAAATCTGATATGGCATTGCCATTACGACATACACAAAATAGCAATAAAGGTAGCTATGGGACATCATATATCATAGGAGGCACAATGTCTGGGGCTACTTTGCTTGCTGCAAAATCTGCACAAAGCTTTGGTTCTGGTAAAGTGTGTGTATATCAAGGATTCTTAGATAAAGAATATGAATATAAAGATTGTGAGATTATCTACACTATGGTATTACCTGATTATCACATCACACACTCTCATACTATTGCGTTTGCAATAGGCATGGGATTGGGCTATAATGAAAAACAGTATGCTATGCTTTTTAAAGCTATTTATAAGCTTTGTGGATTAGAATCATTGTATGCATCTGACACCCGTTTATGTAAGACAAATCCTATGCAATCCACATCATTACATGATTTCTCCATTATTCCGATTTCACAGCCGGCTTTTATTTTTGATGCAGATATACTGTATCGCAAAGAATTAATGATGTTATTGCCACTTTTGCAACATGCTATTCTTACACCTCACCCAAAAGAGTTTCTTGCCATTTTACAACATGCAAATATTGTAGATTCTGATTGCAATATAGCATATGTTCTTCGCAATATTCCATTATTAGCTTTACAATTTAGTCAAAAATATCCCCACATAGTATGTCTCATTAAGGGGGCTAATACGGTAATTGTATATAATAAACAGCTGTATATACATATCTTAGGACAAGCAAATCTTGCAAAAGGTGGAAGCGGCGATGTATTAAGCGGTATGATTGTGGCTTTATTGGCACAAGGAATGGAAAGTCTTGAAGCATGCTTGCAAGCAAGCCTTGCTCATGCTATTGCTAGCAAAAGAGCATTGAAAAAATGGGGTAGCTTTGCCCTAACACCTCTAAAATTGATAGAATCTTTTGAATGTTTACTCCATAATTATACATCGTGAATACTATGAATCCAACATTATTCTTACAATTTAAAGCTTTCATAAATTTTATGCAGATTATAGACTATGTTGGTTGAAAATATATGTGCTTGCAATAAATGAATTATTAAGAGATTAGCAGAATCTCAAGTATTACAAATCTATGTAGTTTGTTAGATTCTAAGAATCTCAAACTTTTTTGGATTCTCAAGCCTCTTTAGATTCTAAAGCCTTCACAGCACAAGAACTTCAAAATGATATTGCACTGCATCATTGCTTAGGCTTTATAAAGAATCCAAAGGCATAACATCGCTACACACAGATTCTAAAAAGATTTGAGAATATCCATTCCTCTATAGGATTGTAGAACATGAAGTACTATCATTATCCAAGATTCTCAAGACTCTATGTCGTTTCTCATGATTCTGTATTATATAAGATTCTTGATTTCGTCCTATTGAGTGGAGTAGAATATTGTAAATATCTCAGGATATTTGAAATTTCTATCTCAATTCATGGAGATTCTAGAATCTTAGATATTTCGCTATGCCTCAATATGACATGGAATCGAAAGCTAGATTCTAAAAGTAGGAAAAGCCTAGATTCTAAGAAATGCAAAGAAATCTATAATCCACAATCCCAAATGCTAAGAATGTGCAAGGCAGACATTTAAAACACACACAGCAGAATCCAAAATGCTAAGATTTTGCAAGTGAGTATTTAGCAAAAACACACAAACACAAATTCTAAGAGTTGTTCTCATGCTTTGCTTACTTTGTGTGATTTTTAAGGTAGGAGTTACCTGTGTTGGTAATGACTATCTTAAAAACCACACAATTAAACAAATGATGAGACAAGGCTGAATTTTTTAGAATCTAGGCTTAGATTCTCTGTCATGTTGAGCCTTTAGGCGAAACATCTATTTGCGTCATGTGAAGCGAAATATCTTTAAATTTTTGATTCTATACCCTTAGATTCTGGAATCTCTCTTGTAGATATTTGGGCTACCTCAATAGGACAGAATCCAAATTTTCATGCAATACAGAATCTTTAGAATCTCGGATAATCTTATTACTTTAGATTCTAGGAATCTATACATAGGTACAATTTCAGATCGCTAATATCTATCAAGAAAAACTTACAATAGAATAGACTTTACAAAAGTCTCCCCAGATTCCACTCAATAGGACTAGATTCTAAGAATTTCAAATCACATGAGAATCTTTAATACTTTAGATATTTCGGATAACATATCCTCAGGCATAATAGATTAACATGTGTGTATGAGAATCTAGAATCCGTCATATTAAAAATAGTGAAATATCTACAATACATTTCAATAAGATGTTTTGACTTTTATGCCAACATGACTAGATTCTTATAATCAGTGTATTGTAATCTTGCTTTTCTAAAGTCGCTATGTTTCAACCTTTTTATATAAGACACATTTCCCTATTGGAACACATTTCTTAGTAAGTCGCAAATCTTTAGTATATAGAGTTATTGTGTTGAAAGGTGCTTTGCTAAAAATTGTATAAAAACCTTATCATTACGATTCTAGCAAGAATAAATTTGTGTCATGAGGCACATTTACTATTTTGAAGTAAAAATTTAGCAACAATGATTCCCAATTGCTATTCTAAAATTTCAGCCCGCCCATTTTTTACTACCACTAAATCCTCTATACGCACACCAAAAACCCCATCTAAATAAATACCCGGTTCAATAGAGAATACCATGCCATCTTCTATAATTGTATCTGATTTTTGCGATATAAAGGGCATTTCATGTATATCTAATCCTATTCCATGCCCTGTGCTATGCAAGAAATATCTGCCATAACCACTCTCATTGATGATATTTCTCGCAATGCTATCAATCTCTTTGCCACTCATTCCAGCACGTAGATTCTGTATGGTTTGTGTTTGTGCTTTCTTAACAATATCATAGATTTTTTGTTTTTCACGTACCGTAATGGTATTTTTAGAATCTTGGATACATTGCGTATTATCAAAAAGCTGTTCTTTGTCAAAATGCAGTGTATTATTAATAAAAAATGCTGTTCTTGTGCAGTCAGAACAATAGCGTTTGTATCGCAATCCACAGTCAAGCAAAAGTGTATCACCATTTTGCAAAATTGTGTTGCTACTTGGTAGTGCGTGAGGCTTTGCGGCATTACCATTGATTCCCACTATTGGATCAAAACTCAAAGGATATTCTCCATAGTTTTGCAAAATATCAGCAATCTTATACCACAAAAACTTCTCATTTTTCCCCATTCCTTCCTGTGTTATATAATGTGCAAAGGTTTCAAAAGCTTGTAAATTTAACTTTTGGGATTGACGCAGAATATCTATTTCCTCTTGCGTTTTCTTTATACGCATAAGTTGTGTAAAATTTGGTTGCGATTCTAATACTACACTATCTTTTAAGGCTAAATATTCTTCTACACACATACGCATAGGGTCAAATCGCAATGTTTTAATATGATTCTGTGTAATTTGCCGCAATGCTTCTTTACGTAAATCTCTGGATTCTATAATTTCAAGATTGCTCTGTTTCTTGCTCAATTCTTTTGCTTCTGCACTATAACGTGCATCGGTAATAAATTTTAATTCATTGCCAAAACGTAAAAGAATTGCATTATCTGCACTATACCCGCATTCATAATACATCGCACTCTCATCGCGTGTAATATAATCTTGTGTTTGCATAGCATTCCTTTATATTAAACTATAAATTATAAATCATATTATGACATATTGCCTTGTTGATTTGGATTACATGACTTATTATTAAATATAAAAAATTCTATGACTCTTATTTTGATTCTATCAGGTTTTTTATTATTGACATATCACATTATGAATCGTATCCATTTAAGTATATTATAAAAAATTATTATTTTATATTTAGGAAATATGTATGGAATCTTCATATAAAATTTTCTATTAATATTGCATAATAACAGCATATCGTGATAGCTTATAATCAGAGTGATTCGCATAGCATAAATTCCATGCAACAATTAGTCTTTATACAAAATAATAACAATAAAAATTCGAAAAATAATGACACATCTCACACAATACCATAGGGTTGTGTTTTGGTTTTGTCGGGAGTGTTCTTGCTATATTGCTTTGTATGTATTAAGGATTTAACAATAGAGGATAGGGTAGATTATGGGGCTATTGTCTGTTAAAGCTTAAGGGTTGAATCTAGGAATATGGGTAAAATTTTTGATTTTGAAAAAGCAATTTTCTCGCATAACTATCTTGTAATGTTCTCATTTTATCTACATTCTCTTTTTATCACTGTTTTCTTTGACATTCTATTTGATATGGTTTCTCCGTTTCGGATACAAGCAAAAGAAATCATAATGATAAAAGGACACTTTGATAGCTTGATTTTAAAACAAAATTGAGCTAACTGACAAAGCAATAAAACATTGAGACTAGTCTATATCAATCTGTGTATTGCAAAACACATGGTTATCCATTGTGTTTTAATCTACTTTTAGATTCATAACGCAAACTTCAAATATTAAGTAGCACTATAAGTTATTCTTTTTAATATTAACAAGCCAACTAAACTGATAATGTGATGGCAGGGCTAATTAAGCGATATCTATCACGATAGAGTTTTGAGCTGTTTAAAATCTATTTTATAATTTTAAATACTTTTATAAATTCATATTTAAGTATGAATTTATAAAACGCGTTGCTTTTCCACTTCTTTAAATATCTCAAATTCATCTTGCACTACAATATCATGGAATCCATCAAGCATAATACCACACTCATACCCTTTGTTGACCTCTTTTACATCATCTTTAAATCTTTTAAGACTTGCAATCTTCCCGCTCCATAACACAACACCATTACGCAATACACGAACATTAAAGGATTTATCCACCCGTCCATCAACAACCATGCAACCTGCAATAGTCCCTAATTTCGCCACCACAAAAATTTCTCGCACACTCACAAATCCAACAATTTCCTCTTCTATAATAGGAGACATAAGTCCGTTTAAAAGTGCCTTCATATCATCAATTAAATCATAGATTACCGAATAGCTTTTAATAGCAATTCCCAAATCCTTTGCTAGATTCTTAATTTCACTTGTTGGTCGTACATTAAAACCTAAAACCACACAATTATTGCTAGCATTAGCTAAATCAAGATCACTTTGTGTAATCCCACCTATACCGAAGCTAATGACATTAATAGCAACTTCTTGGTTATTGAGCGAATCAAGACTTGTTCTAATTGCTTCAAGACTACCTTGAGTATCAGCTCGCAAGACAACAGGTACATTTTTTATTTGACCTTTTGCCACCATAGAACTAAGCTCATCAAAAGTAACCTTTGTACTTTTGCTTAATTGTTTTTGTCTTAAATAAGCACTTCGCTTATTCGCCATCTCTCTTGCTACAGAATCGCTCTCCACAACTTGCAATAAAGCTCCAGCTAGAGGCACCTCTGATAAACCTGTGATTTGTGCAACACCGCTTGGCGTTAATTGTGTAATAGATTTACCAGTATCATCTCTAAGCGTTCGCACTTTGCCATAAGCAGTATCAGCAACAATACTTTGTCCAACCTCTAAAATACCTTGTTGAACAATAATTGTTGCAACTGAGCCCTTGCCAATTTGCTGACTACCTTCTAAAACAATCGCTTTAACTTTAGCCTTTTGGCTAGCTTTTAATTCCAAAATCTCTGCTTGAAGCAAAATCGTCTCAAGCAATACATCTACCCCATCTCCTGTTTTTGCACTAATAGGGATAAACTCATACTCTCCTCCCCAATCTATTGGTGTAAAGCCTAATTCAGCACATTCAGTTTTTAGTTTATCTGGATTTGCCCCCTCTTTATCCATTTTATTCATGGCTATGATAATTTGCACTCCCGCAGACTTTGCATGATTCAATGCCTCAATACTTTGTTGTTTCACTCCATCATCTGCGGCAATAACGATAACAGCAATGTCTGTAATTTGTGCACCACGACTACGCATTTGAGCAAAAGCCTCATGACCCGGTGTATCAATAAAACTAATCCATTTGCCATTTTTTTGCACCATATAAGCACCAATGTGTTGTGTAATGCCCCCAGCCTCACTACTAGCAATACGTGAATTACGTATATAATCAAGCAATGATGTTTTTCCATGATCTACATGTCCCATAATTGTTACGACCGGTGGTCTTTCGATGAGATCTTCTTCTATAATTTCCTCTTCTTCTATTAGCGGTGCATTTTGTTGTATAGTTACATCAATATGGTATTCATTAGCAAGAATTTCAATGGTATCTCTATCCAAGAAATCATTTTTCAACATTTTTACACCGAGCAAAAAGAGTTTACCCAAAACATTACCTAGCTCTAAGTTTGCTTTTTCAGCAAATTCATAGACACGAATTTCTTCGGGCAACACAAGAGAAGTAATAGCCTCATTACTACGTTTGTATTTTTGTTCCCTATTCTTTTTCCCTTTACTTTTTGATGGTCTAGCAATAGAGCCTTCCTTTACCCATGGACTATAACGATTAACTTTAATTTTCTCATCAAGCTGTGATTTTTTGTTTTCCTCTTCTTTAAATGTATCTTGTGGATTCTCATATAAATCAATAAGCACAATATCATCTTGCTCATCGTCATAACCGCTTATTCCCATATCTCTTTCTACATTAATGACATGTGAAGTATGCTTTTGTTTTGTAAGTTGTGTTTTATCTTTTTTCTTTTTTACTTTTTCTTTACGTTCAACATGTTTAAGACTGTCAAGAATTTGGGTCGAATGCAGACGATTAAGATTTGATGTAATAGTAGATTCTGTCGGTTTATCTTTTGTGTCATCATTTTTACTAATAACACGTATAGAACTAATACGAGGTTTCTTAAGCTGATTGGGGTCTATACCCTGCGGTAATTGCAATGTTTGGTGTATAGATTGCATTTGTCTTTCTATTGTCTCTTGATGTATTTCGGGTGCTTGTTTCTGTGCTATATCATCGTGCTGTGTTATAGGAGAAGGTGTAGATTGAGGTTCATCTGTTGCTACAGTTTTACTTTGCTGCGATTCTTTATTTACCTCATCTTTACCACGACTGATAATTTGTATATTTTTCTTTGATGGTCTCACAACGCTTGTATCAATAGGCTGTATGATTTCTTGTTTATCAACAATATCTGATTTTTTTATTGCTTTTGAGGTATCTTGCACTGCTTTTGCTTTAGGTTCTTTTGTGTTGCTACGTGTTGTTTTAGGGTTTGTAGCGGTAGAAACATGTTGATTAATATTTGGTGGTACACTTCCTGTTATAATATAGTCATACAATATACTAGCTTGTTCTTCACTAAGCGACCCCTTTACACTACGTACGCTAAACCCCAGTTCTTTCGCTTTCTCAAGCACTTCTTTTGGTTTTTTTGCAGCTTCGCTTGCAATTTCCTCAATAGTTATTTCTGACATATTTGCATTATCTCCTCAAATTGTTCTTTCAGATTCTGTGCCTTTTTTACAATTTTCTTTACACTGCGATAGGTTGTTCCCTCGCGACTACATTTACAACATAGATAAAAGCTACGTCCCTTACCATTATATAATTGCAATACAGATTCCATAACATTGAATCGAAAAAGATCTTTCTGTAATTCTCTCTTTCGACATGCTACACACATACGTATGCTTTTTTTAGAATATTTTTTTTTTACTACTTCATTCATCACATAAGCCCCTATCCACTCTCAAGCCTAACACCATCATTATCAAAATCCAAAGATATAACTCTAAATTTTGGGAATCTCGCACTTAACTTTTTAGCCAAATTAGCCGCATCATCACTATAACATAAATTAAAGATAGATGACCCACTTCCAGATAAAGTACTCATCAATGCACCATTGTTCAATGCAAATTTCTGTACCTGAAACAAAACTGGAAATGTTTGCATTCTAATTGCTTCATGCATTCTATCCATAGAACTATCTCTAAGTAAATCCCATTTCTGCATACTAAAAGCAAGCGTTAAGACAGAGGAATGCGATATATTAAAAATACAATCTTGTGCACCGTAAGTTTTCGGCAAAATAGTACGAGATTTTTTAGTAGACATAGGTTGACTTGGTATCACCACAACACTTTTTACACTTTTTGGCATACTATAACGGACACTAACAATTGATCTTTTTCCATGAGAATTAACTTTTAAAAAACTTGCATTAAACCCGCCAAATGTTGCGGGAGTGATATTGTCTGGATGTTTTTCATAATGCAATGCGAGATTCAAAACTTCTTGTTTATTGGGAATCAAATCTATCATTTTATAAGCACTAAAAATTGCACCAACAATGATGGCACTTGATGAGCCTAACCCTCTTGAAATTGGAATATTATTATGAAAATGAAAATTAAATTGAGAGTTTCCGCCTAATTTTTTATAGGTTTGCATAAAAATTCGCACAAATGTATTATCTTTTGTGAAATTAAGATTATTTTTACCTTCACCATCAATACGTATTGTCTGTTGGTATGATTCTACTATGCTAAAGTGATTTCTAAAGTTTAATGATAAGCCTAGACAATCAAAGCCGGGACCTAAATTGGCACTTGTAGCAGGCACAGAAAAATTCAAAGTTACTATCTCCTATAAAAAATTCCACATCACATCAACATTTTCGTATTATAGCAAATATTATAAGTTTTATTACAAATAAAACAAAGCAGATGCCACAAATAATCCAACATTAAAAACACAACAAAAAGCAAGCAATACAATGAAGCTTATGATACATATCCACCAACCATTATATCCATAATTTTTTTTCTTTCGCTTTGGTTTTGCACTAAGCATGCTAAGAATATAAAAAATAAATAAAAGAATGCTGCTTGCAAAACTTAAGATAACTTGTGAATTTATGGTATCTTGCATTATTTCTAATTCCACGTTATTAGCACTTGCAAGATAAAATAGGGTGATACAACATGAAAGTATCCATGCAATAACCATTTTGAAGCTAAAAATCCTATAACGAGAAAATGTAGCAATGATTAAAAGTATGCAACAAAACAATGCAATAACAATAATATAAGTAAAAGGGGTAGAACGTAAAAGAGTGGCAACAATGTTTAAATCAAAAAGAGCCGTGATACCATAAAAAGTATGTATCAAAAAATCCATTTATATCCTTAAATTATTACGTATATCATTGTATTCTGTTAGGGCAACATATCAGCACATTGTGCAATAATGGCTTGCAATGCTTGTTTGAAATCTTGTTTAATTATATCATAAGATTGCAGATTCCCTAAATATGTAGGAAGAAAAACCCCTGCAAATATACAAGAAAGCAACAAAGATAAACTTAAATGTAAACTACTGCCTTCAAGCAAAATAATGCTTTTACGTTTTTCTTGCTGCATGATGAGATGCTGCAATACAGCAAGAATAGAATCAACTTGAGCAAACATATCTGATAATTGCTCAACTTTTGCATCTAAAATCGATTCTATTCGCATATAACAATCCTCTAAATCTTGTAGCATAGTAGTAGAATCTATTGTAAGGCTATATGGCATAAAATTATTTTTTAGATTCTGTACTGCTTGTTGTTTATCAATGGATTGCATGATAAAATCGTCCTCATATAGACTTAATGCTCCATCAAACTTCATTCCATATCCTAGATTAATAACATGATTCTTTGCATATATCTTAATGGCTTCTTCAATATTCTTTGCACTTAAGTAAAACAAATCATTGCTATATACTCTTAAGGATTTATTACCTACAGCTGCAAAACAATCTTTTGGAATCTCTACCTTTTCTTTACCATAAAAACTATTCTTAGCATGTTTACTATATCCCTCTATATATCCACAATCAATGCCACATAATATACAATCACTTCCCAATAATGTCCCCAATACTACTCCCGCATTACCAACAAAAGGTGCACTAAATTCTAAGGCTGGTATAGCAGAATCTATATAAGCACTGCTACTCCCTCCACGCATAAAAGCAAAAGATTCTATACCTAATTGCACAGCTTTTGTATCCGTTGTTTGTGCAAACAACAGCGGCACGTCTCCTAAATCTGCCTCTTTCAAGACATCGGCAAGATATTTGACACGTTCAATTTCAACTTGAAAATCTGGTCTTATATTGTGATGTCGCAAAACTTTTAAGGCAGTCCCACAACTCACAATAATCATATTATCTTGGTATGCTTTGATAAAATCAAGACATAAATCAAGGCTTGCTCCATTGCCAACAACACAAATCGGTGCATTAACCCTCTTGATATTTGGTTGCAACATATAGCATGATTGCAAATTCGTTATAGCATTCATAAAACCAATTTTTTCATCTTCAAAACTTCCCCAACCACGCATAGCAGCTTTTTTTTCTTTTGCAATTAAATCCCTTAAATTCTGCGTATTTTGCGTAGTATAATGCTGAAGTTCGAGACTTAAAAAATTATTGGTTAATTTTTTTGCATAAAGAAATGCACGGACAAGCGGGATAGAAATATCTTTAATGATAATAAAACACGATTGTTCAGCAACATTGGCAAAAAGTTTCTGATAATCCAAAAAATATAATGAGATTCGAAATAAATCGATGTGTTCTTCATAAATAAGAAGCGAATGAAATGTATAACCCTGCATTAATAAATCTTGCAAAAATAGTCCGCCCATTAATCCATATATGCTTGTTTGTGGCAAAAACTTTGATTCTGTGAAAGTTGCACAAAAGTGATTCCAAACAATATCATTAATGTGTTGAGATAATTGCTCTTGTGTCATGTCCTTCTTATCTGCATACAAAGAATCTGTATTTATATGTGATGAATCATGCACTTCTTTATTTTGATTGGCTACATCGTGATTACTATTATTTGCTTGTAGTGCTATATCTATACTTTTTCTTAACATAGCATTACAATATTTGCCCGTGATTGGCAATGTTTCCTCATTAATAAAATGCGATTCGATATTGGTATGAAAATTAGCAAAAAGTTTCCATTTCAGATTTTTTATTGGATTTTGTGCAAGGTCTTTATGAGCCTCTATCATACTTGATTTATGTGTGTATGCAGTGATAGTATGAGAATCTGTAGATTCACTATTACGCAATATAAAAGGATAATGCAAAGTATTTGAAGGTAAATGAATAATATTTAATCCATACTCATCAACTTGCACATTATATTCTTGTGGATTTTTAGTTAAAGCATGAAACAGTTTTGGATTTATATTTTTAAAAAACTCCATATTCTTATAATAGAGAATCTGCATGTTTTTTGTATCATAATCTTGCTGTATCGGATTTTGTCTATTGTGCCGAAAGTCTTGCATGTGTATCCTTTAAAATTTCCAAAGAAGTGTAACATATTTTAGGATTTTTGCATTGATTAGTCCTGATATTTAATAATAAATAATAAAGTGTTGTAATACAAATTGCAAGTATAATAAGAGCAAAATTTTATCTGGAGTAAAAAATGCAAAAAACATTATTCAACATAATTATTTGTTGGTTGTATTGCTTCACTTTACATGCGAATGCTGCTGATACGGCTACACATATTATAGTACATGATTCTGCTTTTTTGAATCTGATTGAGAAGAATGTAAAACCAATCATTCTTTATACAAATGGAATCTGGCTTGAAGGACCACAAGTTTTACCTGATAAAAGTTTGATATTTAGCGATGTCAAAGCAAATATGGTATTACGATATGATGAACATAATGGAGTTTCTGTATGGCTTAAACCATCTCATTTTCAAAATGGACACACACTTGATAATAATAAACAATTGCTTGCTGCTTCACACGGCAAAAGAAGCATTGATCGACTAGAAAATGGGGAATGGAAAACTATCATAGAATCGTATAATGGCAAAAAATTCAATAGCCCAAATGATGTCATCGTAGATAAAGACGGAGATATATGGTTTAGTGATCCAAATTTTGGAATCAAAAATAAACAAGAAAGCTATGGCGGAGAAATAGAACAAGATGGCGAATATAGCTATCGTTACTCAAAGGATTCTAAAAAAGTTGTGCGATTGCATACTCCACTTGTAAAAGCCCCAAATGGTCTCGCCTTTTCGCCTGATGAAAAAACACTCTATATCGCTGATGCACAAAAAGCCTACAATAGCAAAGATTCTACGCTCCATCATCATATTGTTTCCTATACGATTAATAATGACAAAAGTTTAAGTAATGAAAAAATATTTGCAGTTATAGAATCAGGATTTCCTGATGGTATTAAAGTAGATCCTTTGGGTAATGTATGGTCAAGCAGTGGAAATGGAATCTCTATATTTTCGCCACAAGGAAAGTTATTGGGCGAAATCATTCTAGGTCATGTAGCTGGGAATCTAGCCTTTGGAAAGGATAAGAAAGGTAATTCTATTCTTTACATTACTGCCAATAATACTTTATATAAAATACCTATAAAAATTGCCTTATGATATATTGATTATACAGATTGTTTTGATTATCCAATAAAGTCAGTATTTTGTATTTCAAGCAAACTATCTCTATTTTCTTTCAATGAAATGCAATAATTCTATAGCAAATAGATTCTATAATATTCTGTAAAAATACAATATAAAACTCTTGCTATCATTTTTTATTATTGCACATAACTCTTACTTAAAGAAAGTCCAAAACCAAAAGAAACTAGCCATTAATCAACAATGCGTTATTTATTTAAATTAATTATTTGATAAACCTTTATGTTTTGCAAATAAATCGCTATAATCCAAATGACTATCGATAGTCAAATGATTGGTATGACTTCTAAATATCTAATTTTAATATGACAAAGCCTATTAGCAACAAATGCTATGAAATTGATTGCTTTTCTTAATTCTAAACTGCTTTTTTTAAATACCACCTCAACCCCACCAAACTACAAAGTCATTTATTTGCAATTATGTTTCTCATAAATGCCGCTAACTCACCACCACATTTTGTACTACAATTCCCACACCATTGGTATGCCCAATAAAATAAACAGTGTCTCTACATTTAACTTAAAGATTTTTAATCCTGCCATCCTCTATCTTCGCATACAAAGCTCGTCAAGATAACCACACATTTGTGCAAAAAGCACACTATGGATATAGGAACGTATCTCTGCTAGTCGAATCGGACAATTCACTATTACATAAAATAACTAAAAAAGTCTTAGCATTGCAGATATAAATTCACAACGATTCTACGCTTTTTGTTTGAAACCTCCAATTTCTCCGCAATATTACCTCCCTTTCACTCCCACGCTCTAGATAATCGTATTCACATCGAACCCAATAGCCCCATCTTTCTCTGCCAAAACCTTATCTTCTTGGATTTCTTTGCTATTTTCACTCGAAATTATTTTTACACCAAGTTTCCCTAGCTTCTTCTCTACGATTTCAACTAATTTTAGGTTAAAAATAAATAAAATATGCACTGAACGTCCGATACAAGTAATCTTTTAGAATATTCCTGTCAATCCTACAAATAAGACAAATCTATCAAGCTATGGGCAAGCCCAGTGGCAGACTCAATGCCTATAAATCCAGTCCTGCAAACAATTACACGCAAATCATTTGGATTTTGAGTGTGGGTAAACTCTTTTGAGATTATTCTCAATATTCTTGGTGAATTTCAAAACATGTATAAATAGCAGACAAAATCTGAAAATATAGACTTTTTTAATTTTTGAAATCTCTTAAATTGATAATTTTCTCATTGATTACTCAATATAATATTGCAACAATTTATGTTATAATACCACATATATTATATTAAGATATATTCAATTAAGGTTTTACATGAGTGCTATAATTGACACGCACATACATCTTGATTCTCCTGAATTTCAACATGACTTATCTCAAGTCATTAGTGAATCTAAACAATGTGGTATTCATAATTTTATTATCCCTGCTGCATCAATCCATACATTAGAATATGCTATGCAAATTGCTAATACATACGATGAAGTATACTATGCAAGCGGGATTCACCCGTGTCATGTTGATGAGCTTATAAATTACACTTCGCAAGAATATATTTATAATAAGAGCGTAATAACAAAGCTCACACAAAGTATAGAATCTCCAAAATGTAAGGCTATTGGTGAATGTGGGCTTGATTTTTTTCGATTATCCCATAATGCTAATAAGGAAATAGCTGCTCAAATAGCATGCTTTGAAATGCAAATCAATCTTGCTTTAGAAAAACAATTACCTTTAATTTTACATGTTAGAGATAATAAAGAAAATAATGATGCAAGCAAAAAAGTTGCAGAGATTCTAAGAAAACACCAAAAACACTCATTACGTGAGAATCTAAGAGGAGTATTCCATTGCTACAATGCATCTGATGTGTTACTAGAGTTTTCCGACTCTTTTTACTATGGAATAGGTGGTATTGTTACCTTTAAAAATGCTAAAGAACTCACACAAATTCTTCCCAAAATCCCTCTTGATAGAATATTGCTTGAAACAGACGCCCCCTATCTTACCCCTGTGCCACATAGAGGCATTAGGAATGAATCAAAATTCCTGCCCCATATCGTTTCTAAAATAAGTGAAATTCTCAATATTTCTGAATCTCATGTATGCGAAACCACGACACATAACGCACAATCTCTCTTCGCCCTACCATAAAATATTTTATAGTAAACTATACTTTTGATATTATGAAATTTAAAATTAATAAAAATTTGTTATAATGACAAGTTTCACGATACCATATTATTAATTAATCACAACATCATACAGAATTTATATAAGGAATAATATGAGGGCAGACACAATAACATTAAAAAAAGCCATGAGTCTTAAAAGTCCAGAAATTGAAGAATTAAAACAACACTTCATACAACAAATAGAATCCTACAAAGAACTCAATGCCTACATTCATACTCCACAAATTAATCCAAATGATAATGGTAAAATACCTATTCTCATAAAAGACAACATTTGCGTAAAAGATTCTGAAGTAACATGTGCTAGCAAGATTTTGCATGGTTTTGTATCCCCATATAATGCCACAGTGATTGATAAATTACAAGATTCCAATCTTTGCCCATTTGGTAGAGCAAATATGGACGAATTTGGTATGGGTAGCACCACTGAAAAAAGCTATTATGGTAGGACAAAAAATCCTATTGACACAAGTCTAGTACCCGGCGGCTCAAGTGGTGGTAGTGCTGCTGCAGTTGCTGGTGGATTGGCTCTTGCTAGCTTGGGAAGTGACACGGGTGGTAGCATTCGCCAACCTGCTAGTTATTGCGGTGTTGTAGGATTAAAACCCACGTATGGCAGAGTTAGCCGCTATGGTCTAGTCGCATACAGCTCTAGTTTAGAACAAATTGGTCCAATTACGCAAAATGTAGAAGACGCAAGCCTTTTGCTTGATATTATTAGTGGGACATGCCATAAAGATTCCACATGTGCAAATATGGAATCTACTGTAACCTTTTCGAAATTAGATTCTAATCGTGTATTTAAAATTGCCATTTTAGAAGATTTTTTACAAGATGCAAGTCATGAAGTGCAAAATGCCTACTTTGATACAATAAAAATATTAGAAAACATGGGTCATAGCATTATAAGAAAAGAAATGCTTGATACCAAATATCATATTAGTACATATTATATTATAGCAATGGCAGAGGCAAGTGCAAATCTCGCAAGATTTGATGGTGTACGATATGGAAATCGTATAGAGGGAAATAATCTACAAGACTTGTATTTTAACACTCGCAATCAGTTTGGTGATGAAGTGCAAAAACGTATCTTACTTGGTTCATTTGTATTAAGCAGCGGATACTATGATGCCTATTATCTCAAGGCACAAAAAGTACGCACCTTAATTAAACAACAATATGACCAAATTTTTCAAGATTGTGATGTTATCTTTTTACCTGTTGCACCAAGTACTGCACCAAAATTTAATGCGACAAAAAGCTCTCTTGAGATGTATTTAAGCGATATATACACAATAGGTGTAAATCTTGCAGGACTTCCTGCGATTAGTATACCTGTAGTAAAAAATCCATTACCCATTGGTATGCAATTTATTGGCAAAGCATTTGATGAACAAAGTGTGCTTGATGTAGCTTTTGGGCTAGAAAAAGAATTGGATTTATAGTAGAATATATCTCTATGAGATAGCTAAAGAGGAAAGACATGGCATTACTAAAAAATGTAGAACCAGATATTATCTTCAGACATTTTGTTTGGAGTGTGCTATTTATTGCTTCAGTTGCCTATTATATTAACACTCATATTATGCCAAATATTGCAATCTACAAAGAACAAGTGCGTTTCACACGTGTTACACAAATGACTTTAGAGCAGACCCGTGCAGTCAATAAAGATGCCAAATCAAGAGTCCAATCATTTTCAAATATAAATCACGAAACATTGCAAGTTTTTGGGAAACAAATTAATGAAGCTACATTGAAAAAATACTTGCCTAAAGGTTTTTTAAAGATTAATGTAAAAAAGACAAGAGATGAATTTATTAAGGAAGATCAACTAAAAAAGACTTATTTTACCATTTATGGTGAAACAGAATCAAATAACCTACCTTTAATCCTAAGTATTGTGCCAAAATTACAAGAAAAAAAGATTAGTGTAGTGTTTGAATTACCATTTAATCTGAAAAAAAACTCAAAAAATAATCTTGAATTTAACCTCAATATTGCTGTTACCCAAAGTACATATAAACAATAGGAATCTCTATAAGGCTAGGACATGAGTGAAAAAAAAATATATGATAAAGATTGGGAAACCCTCATTTATAATCAATGTGAAGAACGAGGATATTTTGAACCAGATGGTAATAAAAAACTACAGGATATGTATAAAAAGAAATACGTCAATGAACGACACGATAATACGTTTTGTATCATGATGCCACCACCAAATGTAACGGGGGTATTACACATCGGACATGCCTTAACTTTTACTTTACAAGATATTATAACGCGATACATGCGTATGAATGGCTATGAGACATTATGGCAACCCGGGCTAGACCATGCCGGTATCGCAACACAAAACGTTGTAGAAAAACAATTATTAGCAAAAGGAATCACAAAAGAACAAATTGGTAGAGAAGCATTTATCAAAAAAATATGGGAATGGAAAGAGGAGAGTGGCGGTGAGATTCTCAAACAAATGCGTCTTATGGGTTTTTCACCAGCCTTTAAACGTACGCGATTCACTATGGATATGGGATTAGCGAACGCAGTAAAAGCGACTTTCAAATCATGGTACGATAGAGGTTTTATCTATCGTGGAAATAGAATGATTAATTGGTGTACAAAAGATGGAGCTTTGAGTGATATTGAGGTAGAATATGAGGAAAATAAGGGCAAATTATATTATCTGCGTTATTTTCTCATAGACAACCAAACATCTACCACAAATAGCATATCTCCAAGCTCAAACTTTCATACAACAAATAACACTGCCACAAATTATATCGTTGTAGCCACCACACGACCAGAAACTTATTTTGGCGATACTGCCATCATGGTAAACCCACAAGATTCTCGCTACAAACATATAATTGGCAAAAAAGTGCAAGTACCACTTATTGAACGCACAATAGAAATCATTGCAGATTCTGGCGTTGATATGGAATTTGGTACAGGTGCGGTTAAAGTAACTCCTGCTCACGACATGAATGATTATGAAGTTGCACAACGACACAATTTAGATTCTATTGTAGTATTTGATAAACATGGAATCTTAAATGAACAATGCGGGAGATTTTGCGGACAAGAGCGACTTAATGCAAGAGAAGCCATTATTGCAACTTTACAAGATAATGGTTTTGTTGAAAAAATTGAAGAATACCATAACAAAATAGGAAAATGTTATCGTTGTGGCAATATTATAGAACCCTATATTTCAAAGCAATGGTTTGTAAAGTCTAGTATTGCAAAAGGAGCTATTGAGAGAGTGGCAAAAGGCGAAACCACATTCTATCCGATGCAATGGAAAAATAATTATAATGCGTGGATGAGGGATTTAAAAGATTGGTGTATTAGCCGTCAATTATGGTGGGGACACAGAATCCCAGTATTTTATTGTGCATGTGGACATGAATTTGTAAGCCTAGAATCTCATACAGGCACCATATCTCCTCAAGAATCTATAATTTCTAGCGATATATGCACGCAATCGCTAAGATGTCCAAAATGTCATGGCACAGATATACGACAAGATGAAGATGTGTTAGATACATGGTTTAGCTCTGCACTGTGGTCGCATAGCACATTGGGGTTTATGAATGGAGATTTTGGCAAGGGAACATTATGGCAAGAACATGATTTAACCAAGTTTCACCCAAATTCCTTATTAATAACGGGATTTGATATTCTATTCTTTTGGGTAGCTCGTATGCTTATAAGTGCAGATACCAATATGAATGCGATTGCATTTAAAGATATTTATTTGCATGCCTTAGTCCTTGATGAAAAAGGGCAGAAAATGAGTAAATCAAAAGGCAATGTCATTAACCCCCTAGATCTTTGTAAAGAATATGGGGCTGATGTCGTGCGTTTTACTCTAGCATTTTTGTGTATACAGGGGCGAGATATACGAATGTCGCATAAACAGCTTGAAATCACACGTAATTTTACCAATAAGCTTATCAATGCCATGTCATTTTTGCAGCTCTATGCCAAACAACTTAGAGAAAATGGATACAGTGAGCACGGTTTTTATAATAAAGATTCCTTGCAAGAATACAATACTCCACTTGGAATCTACATGAAATCTCGTCTTAACTTTATAATCTCTGAAGTAAAAACAGCACTTAATGCTTATCGCTTTGATATGTATGCTAATATAATGTATAAGTTTTTATGGAATGAATTTTGTGATATTGGCATTGAATTTACAAAAGTGAGTAAACACAGTGTTTTTGAGCTGGGAAGTATTTTTTTAGAATCTATGAAACTTCTGCATCCTCTCATGCCATTTTTAAGTGAATATCTCTATCATACATTACTTGGTCGCGATATAACGCATGGACTTGGTAATTTTGATTCTATCATGATAGAATCTTTTCCTACTGACACACAAAGAAATCTCATATTTGAAAGGGCTTTTGCCATTATTTCAGATTCTATCACAACCATAAGACGTATGAAAATAAACCTTGAGATAGGTAACAGTGAAATAGAGAAAGTGTATATTGAATTAAACTCAACTTATCAAGACATTGTAGAATCTGCAAATTGTAACCATGATTTTTTCGCAAGTTTCATTTGTAAACTTGGCAAAGTCAAAAATATTGTATTTGTAGATTCTAAACCACAAAAAACTCTCGCTGATATTGGTGAATGCGTAAAAATCTATATACAATCAAGCAGCTTTGATATACAAGGCTTAAAAAATCGCATTGATAAACAAGCAGAAAAAACACATAAAGAAATTATGAAATTAGAATCTATGCTTAATAATAAAAAATTTATTGCACATGCCCCACAAGACATTGTAGAAACAAATAGACAAAATCTTAAAGAGCTAAAGGAAAAATACCAAAAAATTCAAGATGAAAAGAATAATTTACAAAATCTTTAATCACACATTACCCCTTGTTCATATTTATCAATATAGATTTTTCCTAAACAAGATATAAACAAGGAATCTTGTAAATCCAATTGCCATATTTATGATGTCCATATATGGGTTATTGTAAAACATGTAGAAATATTATCAATTTATTATATTTATGCTATAATGACTTCCCCAATATTTATGGGGCTGTTTTGGCTTTCGACGGGAATCTTATGGCAGTTTAAGCATACCAGCCGATATCTGTAACTATCAACAACAATAAACGCAAACAATGCAAATTATGCTCCAGCTTACGCAAAAGTAGCGTAAGTTTAATTAATTTTGCGGAGCCAGATTCTATCGTCTTTGTCGGGAGATGAGAGAATCTGTTATCAATCCGACTGCTTGAATATTGTTGCCTAAAAATATTCAAAAAGATTCTTAGGCTTTGACGGTATGGATTTTGAGGTCTTTATATATACATGTCAAGATTCTAAAATTCCTCTAAGTATGTAGAAATCTCTGTGGGATAAGATTTTCGGACTGGGGTTCAAGTCCCCACAGCTCCACCATTTCAATGAATATTAAGAGTTATAACACTATGTCTTATACGTTATGCAAATATATGCCTACTATTCATATATGTACGTAGCTTGTAATACTGCATTGCAACAAATTTGCAACTTTCATTTTTATTATCATGGCTAAGTTTTTCTGAACTATTAGATTCTGTAATATTTTAGATATAATATACTTGCAACCAAATCTGCTTTTGCTTTATATAATATAAGGAGTTAATATGGACGAATTAAAAGTATTTGATATTAAACAAGATGAACTTGCTGCATTACAACAAGCTGTCATTACAACCAATAAGGGAGTCATTACGATTGATTTATTCCCCAATGATGCCCCACAGACAGTTACGAATTTCGCTACTTTAGCAAATTCTGGATTCTATAAAAATCTAACATTTCATCGTGTTATACCCGGATTCATGGCACAAGGGGGATGCCCAAGTGGCAATGGCACGGGTGGTCCTGGATACAGAATCAAATGCGAGGTAGTCAATAATCCAAATAAACATAATCGTGGCACAATATCTATGGCACATGCTGGGAGAGATACTGGAGGCAGTCAATTTTTTATTTGTTTTGCTCCTCAACCACATTTAGATGGTGAGCACACAGCATTTGGCAGAATACCCGTAAGAGATAGGGCAAGCTATAAAGTTTTGGATTCTATCGTAGAAGGTGATACAATACTTGATATTCGAGTGCAAGAAAAATCGCAAGACGATTGATTCTGACTTATACAAATTGGAATCTCAATGAAACGAGCTAATATTCTTGTATCCCCCCCCCTGCTTTATGTAATATAATGATTAACACTGTAAATATCTGTACCAATTATAATATTCAATGCCCACATTTCTAGCACTTGCTTGTCCTCTATTCTTTTTATCAAAGAGTGTAAAACGAGGGTCTTTCAATGTATAGGCTTTAGC
>CASFZH010000006.1 GCA_949299115.1 uncultured Helicobacter sp.
TCTTGAGCAAAATCCACTTCACGAATTTGACTTTCAGCAGCTTTAACATTAACTTGAGTTACAGAAATGTTATTAACTGTTGAAATCATTTGTCCTTGAACAGAACCTAAATCCGCTCGGATTCTATCAAGAATCTTTGTTGCAGATTCTGCAATGTCCATAACCACCATAGCACCTCTTAGAGTTGTTACACCAGCTCCAAGTTCTGCTCCACCACTTGCTACAACTTTATTGTAATTTGCACCAGAAGCGGATTTAACATCTTTATTAAATGCACCCATAGTATCACGCAAATTTACAACGGTTTTTGCAACTTTATCATTTGAAAAACCTAGTGCCGCATATGGATTTCGTGCATCAGAAGCGGACATAACTATAATATCTCTTGAGTCCAAGCGACTAAGAGATAAACGACCATAGTTTTCAGAGCCTCTTTCGAGTCTTTGACCACCATTCATTGAGGATACCGCCATTTCCGGTGTCCCGTTTTGTCCTCTTTGGTTTCTGTCAGCACTAATTTTAATACCACGACCATCAATACTTCTAAGTGTCAAGCGACCTCTTTCATCAGTGTATGCTTCAACACCTGTTTGATTGGTAACTGCATTAAATGCTTGCACCAAGCGACCATCAGAGTCACCTTGTTTAATATCATTAATATCACCAAGTGTCAAACCATTGACTACAACATTTGTTAAAGTCCCAGACTTTACGGCTTGGTCAGAAGTTGAGATAACATTAGCAACCGCACGGATACCTGTTTTATCTGAACTTTTATTGATGACTTCAGCCATAACGCCTAAGCCAGTTCCAACTGTGTGTGAAATCTTAACAGCTTGTAATTTTACATCATTGATACCATCAACATTTTTGAAAACCATATTAACAGTACCTGATGCTGTAATCAAACCACCTGTTGCAATTCTTACTTGCCCTATCTTATCACTTGTGGTAGCACCAATAGAAGCTTTAATAGATTCATTGGAGAATGCACCAACCTGAAACTCTTTGTTAGTGAAAGAACCAGATAACAACTTTTGACCATTGAATGAAGTTGTGTTACCAATCATATCAAGACCTTGTATAAGTCTCACGATGTCTGATTGGATAGCACGTCTTGATGGGCTGCTTGTGTTGCTTTTACTTTCACTGTATCAAGAATCTTTAATTGTTCATCCATAGCTTTATCAGCGATTTGGATAATCCCCATAGCATCATTTGTATTGTTAATGGCCTGACCTAATGCACTCGCTTGACTTCTCAAACTATCCGCAATAATCATACCAGAAGCATCATCTGCTGCTTTGTTGATTCTCAAACCTGAACTTAACTTTTCCAAAGAATCTTCCTACATTTTGTACATGTGCGTTTAACGCATTTATGTTAGTATTGACTTGAAAAGCCATATGTCACTCCTTGTGATTATATTATGTAAAATATCCCAAGCATCCTTGCTTGTTACTCCTATATCGACGGATTTTTTAAATTTTAAAATATTTTTCATTTTTGTCAAGATAGTATCAAAAAACCTTAAAATACTATATTTATGTAAAAGATGATTGGAGAATATAAAAACCTAGAAAAATTAGGGAATCTATTAATTGTATTGTGTGTTGTTTGTTGACTTAATGATGCAAAAACGTTCAACAATACAATCATGAATTGTAAAAATATTGTAGCCATCTTCATGATGGTAACGTAAATCAAAATTTTGTGCATCAAGAGCAGTTTTAATAATATACATGCCCAAACCAAATCCTTCCGAAAGTGGGTTCTTCATATCTTTAAAATAGGGTTTGAAATATTCATTAATATCAAGTTTTAATGGACTACCTTTGTTTTTAATGAGTAGGTCATATTGCACAGATTCAATGATTACTTTAGAATCCGTACTGTATTTAATCGCATTATCAACAAGGTTTTTCACACTCAATGTGAAGAGATTAAAATCTGCCTTGATTAAATCATTGTGGTGATTAAGGATAATAATGTCTTGATTACGTGGGTCGATAAGCAACATTTTCATGACTTCTTCTATAATATCGGTTAAGAGAATTTCACGTTTTTTTAGATTATAGTTTTTACTTGCAAGTTGCTCGATTTTCGCAAATTCATCAATAAGTGTATTAAGCCTTTCAAAAACGTTACAGAGCCTTTGTCTTTGTTTTGTGTCTGCTACCATTTCAGCTACAATCCGACCTTTGGTTATTGGGGTTTTTAATTCGTGCATAATAGAACGTAAAAAGAGCGAACGTGATTTACTCAATGCATCAAGTTTTGTAATAGAACGATTGAATTCGCGCACTAATTCACCAATTTCATCTTGGTTTTTAACACCGTGTGTAATTTTTGTAAAGATATTATTACGTGTCATGTGAGTAATTTCATATTTAATGTGATTGAGAGGCATAAGTTTTTTCATTAGTGTAATATAAATTGAAACCAAAATGATTGTCCCAATTAATGTAATCATGTGGTATTTTGATAAGCCTGATGTTATAGGGTCTCTATAAACGATAAAATCTTTTGTTGTCCGTAATGTAATAAAAATGTCATTTCCGTCCTGAATAACATTAATATTGAAACTACCCGATTTTGGTATTTGAGAATCAGTAACAAATTTGTTTTTCCATGATTCTGTAACTGAAACTTCATGAAAATTTTCTTCTTCTAAAAAACTACGTATTTCCTGCAGGTTGGCGTTAAATTGTTTCATCTTACCTATTGCGTTTACAAGAATATTATATTGTTTAATACTTTCTAGGCTTGGCTGTATTTTTATATAAAAAATCGCAATAGCTAAAAAACTAATGAAAGCAAAAGTAAATAAAAGGCTGATTTGAAAAAAGATAGAGGTGCTTCTCCACATGATATATAGTAGCCTTATTGTCTCCAAAACTTTCAGGCTTATTAAGCTTCAAGTTTATAACCAACGCCACGAACAGAAATGATGTATTGAGGGTTTTTAGGATTTTCCTCAATTTTAGAACGCAAGCGACCAATAATAACATCAATACTTTTATTCGAACTTTCTGGGTTGATAGATTCTGATTCAATAGCGATGGCTTCACGACTAAAAACATGTCCTTTTTTACTGATGAGAAGTGTTAAAATCTCGTATTCTGCACGTGTTAAATCAAGTTTTTTATCCTTAAAATATACTTCACGTGTATCTTTGTCAATACGGAAAACAATAGATTTATCAGCAGTTTTTTCTTCTGCAAGCTTTTGAGAATAACGTCGCAATAGAGATTGAATTCTTGCAACTAATTCTTTGGGGTCATAAGGTTTTGGTATATAATCGTCAGCCCCATTATCAAGAGCTTTTACTTTATCGTTTACGTCACTTCTTGCTGATGAAATAATAATTGGAATATTTTTTTGTTTTGCTACCTTTTTGCAGACTTCTAATCCGTCAAGATTTGGCAAAGTTAAATCAAGCAATAGTAAATCATAGTGTTTTGTTGCTAATGCGGACATTCCGGTATATGGTTCATCATAGTTTGTTACATTGATATCATGTTGCTTGAGATAGTCACTTAGAACTTCTGCTAATTCTACATCATCTTCTATCATTAAAATCTCTAACATTCATCAACCCTTTTTTGTGTTTAGTAAGACAAATTCTATAATATATCATATAAAAGTTAGCTTAAATTGATGTTATGGGTTTACTCTGGAACTAGGGTAGCTTATATCTCTTTATTTATGTTACCTGTAAGATGAAAGCCGTTGTATAGTTATGATTGCAATGAGGCTGCAAATATATAGTTTCTATAGTTTAGAATCTAATGTTTCAAATTTTTTATAATGGAATATTTGTGGTATAGCAACCTACTAAGAAGCGATATGGGATAACATTGTCTCCCACCCCTTTTTCTTTATTTAGGAATATTAAAGTATATTGTGTGTGTTTTGAGGGTATATGTTGTGAAATATTGTTTAGATATGAAAATCTGCATTTGAATAATATGTTTTATCTTGAGATGTAGCCACTGATTTATTTTGATACACATCATCTTCTTCCATGGCTTGTAGGGTAATATATCCTAATATTTCAGCAATTTTCTTTCTTTCGTGAATTATTGCATATAGTCCCATATTGCGTAATTCCGTTTCTACTTGAGTATGTGTTGTTACGGCAATAATTTTACAATGATGAGCAAGTGATTTGATGTTTCTACAGGCTTCGTAAAGTATTTCTTGATTTTCTATTGTGAGCAAAACACAAGCACATTTATCAACATGCAATCTTCTAAATAAGCTTTTATGTGCAATATCGCCATAAATAATGTTGTCACCATTCTTTACGCCGTGCTCAACTTTTTTGTACTGCGAATCGATACAAATATATCTTACATTACAACCTCTAAAGTAAGTAGCGACTTCTTGTCCCAATAAACCGTATCCACATATAATAATATGATTTTCTAATTCGATGTCATTTTCTAGTGCATTTGGTTGGTTTTGTGTAGAATCGTGCAGACTTGTTTTTTCTTTTCTAATAGGAATACGTAAATATTTCAACATAAATTCTGTTGATTTATCTAAATTATCCAAGATAAAAGGTGCTGCAATCATAGAAAAAATAACCATGAGGGTTAAAAATTGATGAATTTCTATAGGTGTTATATTGGTGAAGAATTTTTCACCAAACACATATTTTAAAATACCGCCATCTAATGTTAAATTTAAGATTTTATATTGACTTGCAAGGAGAAAAATGGCAAACGAAAATTCTCCTATTTGAGATAACGAAATAGCAACTCTCATGCCAATTTTATCGCCCCTAAAAAATTTTAAAAAAATATATATTAAAAAAGTTTTTCCTCCCATCATTAACAGAACAAATAGCAGAATGATGAAAAAATATTGTGATAAAAACAGTAAATTAACTTGCATACCGACAGTAATAAAAAATATTCCAAGTAAAATATCGCGAAAATATATTAACACAGAAGCAACCTGATATTTGTAAGTGGTATTTGAGATAATCATGCCTGCCAAAAATGCTCCAAGAGAAAGAGAGAAACCAAAATATTGACTAATATAAGCTGCTCCCAAAACAATAAGCAAAACAGTTCCTACAAAAATTTCATCTGTTTTCATGTTTGCTGCAAATCTTAGTATCACCTTAGCTAAAAATTTCCACGGTAAAAATAATACTGCTAACACAAGAATTGCAGAAATTCCTGTTGTCAACAACAGTGCAGAAACATCAGAATTTTTGTCACTTAAAAGCTTAATCATTAGGAGAATGGGAATAACGGCAATATCTTGGAAGATTAAAATTCCAACCGTGGCATTACCATATTGTGTTTTTGTTTGGTTGCTCTCATTAAGATACTTTAATACGATAGCAGTAGAAGAAAGGCTAACCGCACTTGCAACTATTATAGAAGTGGCAAAATTAAAGCCAAACAAATAAAAACAGACTACAAAAAATGTGGCAATAGAAATGCCAATTTGTAATCCACCGAATAGCAAAACTTCTTGTTTCATAGATGACATTGTTTTAAAATTAAAATCAAGTCCAATCATAAACATTAAAAATACAATACCAAATTCGGCTATACGGTTGAGTTCTTCTGCTTTTTCTACGCGGAATTCAAAGATGTAGGCAGTTAAAACCCCTGTTAAAATATAACCTATAATTGTTGGAATCTTCAGTCTATGCAAAACAATCCCAGACATTACTGCCATAGCAAGCACACAAATAACTACAAAAAACAAGTCGATAGCACACCTCAAATTGTTTATTTGGTAAAATATAATTATACACCATTTATATACCAAACTCAGACGTATCATATTGTTATTTTATGTGCAATACTGTTGTATGTTGAGTTTTGTATATTTTATAGAATCAATATATACTTGGGCATAATGTTAAAATTATAAAATATTATTTTAGATTTTGGCACATCTTTTGCTTAATAGGTTGTGAGTGCAGGGTTGCACAAAATTACTCTTTTAATAAGGACATTACAATGAAAACAAAAATTTTGATGGCTTCAGCTCTTTCAATAGCATTCCTAACAGGATGTGCAGATTTTGGTTCAAGTGCAGATAATTCAAGTTTGGTCCCACCAGCAGCTGGACCACAATTGGCTCCATTATCAGTCCCCACGTATCCGCCAGTTGGTTATAATGCCAACCCAAGTCTAATGGCATCATCTCCTATTGGTAATAGTGGCGTAGCAACACAGCCAACTACTCCACCATCAGTAGCACCGTCTATGCCTACTTCATATCCTATGGCAATGCAAGCAGGTCCAGCTGTGCCTCCATCGCAATATGACTATAATCCAACTCCGCGATATGATAGAGGAGATTATTCACGCAACACAAGAGGTGGAAGTGGTGGTTATGAACAAGGCTTTGAGAGAACAAACACAGATAGGTTTGATGATATGAGAAAAGGGGTTAGTGCAAGCGAAAGTGATGTTGCAGTTGGAATCCAAAATTCCCCTATTCTAACTCCTAATAATGTTATTGAAATTCAAGCAGTTGGCATGGGTGTGGCACCAGAGTCTACTGTATCTCCTGCTCAAGCTTTAGCATTGGCTAAAAGAGCAGCAATTGTTGATGCGTATAGACAAATTGGTGAAAAAATGTATGGTATTCGCATTAATGCAAACGATACAATCAGAGATATGATTGCACAAAACTCTACAATTAAAGGTAGAGTGCAGGCATTAATTAAAAATGCTGAAATTACAGAAACTGCCTATAAAGACGGTTTGTGTCAAGTAAATATGGAAGTGAAGCTTGATGGTAGAATTTGGCATCGTGTTTTGAATAATGGTTGATTTCAAATAAAAACACTTTAAAACACCAAAGAATATGTTAATATTGTAAAAAAGTTAAAAAGGCTATTGATGTATAAGATTGGAATAAAAAGCTTGGGTTTATGTGTTTTTAGTTTTTGGATAAGTGCTTGTTCATGGCAAAATGATCCAGAGATGAAAACGCAGGGAAATCTTGATGGAATCCATTATCCAACTTCCAATCCGGGTTCAAATTATAAAGAAGAGAGTGTTTTTACTCCCCAAGAACAAGAGCCACAAAATATTATCACAAGTAATGTGAAACTTTTATATATCAATACGGCTCCTTTTAAGTTTTATGATTATGCAAGACTCAATACTTATCAAAGTGGGCTTGTGAAATTGGAGCTTTTTAAGTATGCTCAAACGATTGGGAGTATACGTATTAAAGCGGGTCGCATGTGTGTTTTAACCGAATGTAGCTATAAATGGCCAATTTCCAAGAAGTTTTTTGGTGCAGTAAGTTATGGAGATTTATTTGAAGATATTATTTTTGGGCGAGATATTTTTGGTGGTAGAGGTAAGCAAGTTGGTCCCAATGGTATTGTAGTGCAAAGATTCCAGCAATCTGGTGAAGTGATTTATTATGAAAGGAAACCAGGTCATACCTTATTTAAAAATATGTCCACAGGAGTAACCATTGGGGTTGATGATTATGCTCCCTTATCGCCAGAAAATGGAGTGATAAATTCCTTAGCTATCCCACAATAATTATAAAATAATGATTTTTATTGGTATTTAGCTATTGCAAATCGAGAATTCTTTGGGTAATAATAAATTCCAATGAAAATGATAGATATTGTAAGACATTATAATAGCATTATAATGCAGCGACTAGAAAAATGTAAATATATGTTTGCATGCTCTTATTGTGCAAAAAATACAGTTGTTATGCAAAATCTTAAAAGAATGGATTTTTGCTTTGTAGCTAGAAAATACCAAAGGGCGTTTAGCATGCTGGAATTGCTTTTTGTTCTTGTTATTATAGGTATTCTAGCAAGTATTGCCTTGCCACGTATTAGTTTTTCACGCAATAGTGCCTTAAGTATTGCTATTCAAAGTGATATTCAAACTATTATTTCGAGTACACAAGAATATGCACTTACCAATGAAATATTGCCACAAAATGCTAATCCGCAGTGGCTTATCACTTATTTGAATCTTTCACCACAACGTTGGATTGCGAGCGGAGATTCTTTAAAGATTGCTAAAAATGGTGTCTTAGATTCTCAAAATGATTGTCTAAGCATACGATTTGACAATACGGACTCTTTACAAATTATATTCCATTATTCTGTGAATTCTAATCTTTGTCAAAATATCTTTAAACATTATACTCATGATGTTGTGGTGCCGCTAAATATTACGTTTTAGGCATTACATGCGATGATTGTTGGTGGATTGTGTGGAATCTTTTTTTTTTTTTTGAGATTAAGATGAATGATAATAAATTTTATAAAAATATAAAATTTTTATAAAATTTCTATACAATTAAAACGTGACAATTAAAACGTGATTATATTCTAGTTAATTTGAATCTAAGAATTGAGGAATAGTATGAGTAATTTTGAAGTGATTATTGGGTTAGAGGTGCATGTACAATTAAATACAAAAACAAAAATTTTTTGTGCTTGTGCAACAAGTTTTGGTGATTCCCCTAATACAAATATTTGTCCAGTATGTTTGGGGTTACCTGGTGCATTACCTGTTTTAAACAAAGAAGCTGTAGCAAAGGCTATATCTTTTGGCACAGCCATTAATGCTATGATTAATCAATATTCGGTCTTTGCAAGAAAAAACTACTTTTATCCTGATTTGCCGAAAGCATATCAAATTAGTCAGTTCGAAATTCCAATTGTTGGAAGGGGTAGCATTGAGATTGATATAGATGGAAAGAAAAAACATATCGGAATCACAAGGGCACATTTGGAGGAAGATGCGGGAAAGAATATACATGAAGGTGATATTTCAAAAGTAGATTTAAACAGAGCCTGCATACCTTTACTTGAAATAGTGAGTGAACCAGATATGCGAAGTAGTGATGAAGCGATTGCTTATCTTAAAAAGTTGCATTCTATTGTGAGATTCTTAGAAATTAGTGATGCTAATATGCAAGAAGGTAGTTTTCGTTGTGATGCTAATGTTTCTATCCGCCCAAAAGGCGACACAAGATTCTATACACGTGTAGAAATTAAGAATCTTAACAGCTTTAGATTTATACAAAAAGCAATCGACTATGAAGCAAAAAGACAACAAAATGCCTTTGAAGGTGGTAGTTATGAAAAAGAAGTGGTACAAGAAACGCGACTTTTTGATACCCATAAGGGAATCACAAAGTCTATGCGAGGTAAGGAAGAAAGTGCTGATTACCGTTATTTTAATGATCCTGATTTATTGCCTGTATTTTTGGATAATGAGCTTATGGAGAAGGCAAAGAACATTCCAGAAATGCCAGATAGCAAGGTAAAACGTTATGTGGAATCTTTGGGTTTAAAAGAAAATGAAGCCAAAGCTATTACACAAGATATAGATATGGTAAAATATTTTGAGTTTTTTATAGACAAGGGCATTACATCACGTCTGTCTTACACTTGGCTTAGTGTCGAACTGCAGGGAAGACTAAAAAATGGCAATACCCTTGCTACATGTGGTATTAGTAAAGAGATGCTCTATACTTTGCTTAAACGCATAGAGGAGGGAAAGATTAGTGGAGCAGGTGGCAAAGAAATACTAGATTCTTTAGTGGAAAATCGTGGTGGCGATGTTGATGTCCTTATCAAAGAGCTTGGATTGGAGCAAATTAATGATGACAATGCGATTATGTCTATTATTGAGAGTGTCTTAGGTAGCAATGCCGATAAAGTTGCTGAATATAAGGCTGGAAAAGAAAAGATGTTTGGCTTTTTTGTGGGGCAAGTCATGAAACAAACAAAGGGAGCAAATCCCGTGCGTGTGAATGAGCTATTAAAAGAGAAATTACAAAATTAAATATTTAAAAATTTTCTCGATGAAAATCGAACAGTGCTGACTCTGTTAACAGTATTGTTGTGATTCTAATATATTCAAAATTTTCTTGATAAGAATTATCAGAGTGGACATCGGCGATAGCTCTCTATAACGTTGTCGGCTATATTATTTATGTTTTGGAACAATGAATGCAATCTTTCTCCTAATAAGCAACCTCCAGCCTTATCCCCGATAAACAAGCTATTATTAGAATCATTAACTGCCCCGATTTCTTTATCAAACAAGGCATCAACGAGACTACGGATAGTGTTAATTTCATCAAGCCATGTATCGCCTTGTAGTCCTTTTATATGATTCTTTACTGCAGTTTGTAATGTATCATTATTGAATTTTTGCAAATTTTGAATAGGACCCAAAAGAATAGTGCCATTTGTATTATATATTATTACATTATCTAGCACCAGCCCATGTATGCTAGGAAATGCATATGTATTGTAAAAAACTGTGCGATTGTCATATCTACGCATATCATCTATATCATCCTCAATAATCGAAACATCAAGTCGTTGACGTATGTGGCCAATCCTTGGTGAGTCTGGATATAAATCTGCCTTTATGACAAGATTACCATTGATATAGAATAGTTTTATATTTGTTATTTTATTATTTTCATAGAAAATCTCTATTAGAGTGCTTCTATTCGGATTCGGATAATACCATTTTGCCATTCCAGTTTTTCTATCATTACTGAATGAAACCTCTTGTACAATATTTCCATCTTCATCATACCGTTTAGCTATCCCATCTCTTTTATCAAGACTGTATGGAATCTCTGCCTCAATCTTTCCATTTTCATAGTATATTGTACCAATGCCATGTATTTGGTCTTGTTTATACGGAACTTCTTGTTTAATATTGCCATTCTTATAATGCCATTTAGCAACGCCATCTCTTTTACTATCTATAAAAGGGATTTCGTATTCTAGTATTTCATCATTATAATATCTTCTCTTATAATACACTTTTTTATCTTCAAAAGACATACAAACTCCTTATAAGTAAATGCCAAATACTACAAAAAAAAAAAAACAAATCAAGACACAATCACACAGGCTTTTTCTATGTTGTTAAGATAGCTTTTGTAGATAGTAGATGTCTAAAAGAGCATGTGAATCTATGCTAAGAATGATTGCTTTATCAATCAATGCTATGCCTATACTACAAGTCATGGTTTTCTTGATCGTAAGATTCTGTATATTATTTGGAATCTAAAGCATTTTTAAAAGTCAAGATTCTAATTACATTGTTTAATTTTTTTAAATATACTTAAATTCACAATTATTTATAGAAAGAGAATAGTATGGAATTAACTCCACAAGAACAAGAAAAATTGGAAGAGCTTTGCCGCATGTCTTTTGACTTTGCAAGAAACAATGATGCAGAATCTTTGGAATTACTTTTAAAACATGGTTTAAATCCCAATCTTGCAAATCACAAGGGAGATTCTCTCCTAATGCTTGCAAGTTATCATAATAGTATAGAGTGTGTTAAACTTCTCTTGGAGTATAAGGCAGAGGTTGATAAGGTAAATGATAAGAATCTGACTCCTCTATCTGGGGTATGTTTTAAGGGTTATGTGGAGGTTGCTAAATTATTATTGGAACATGGGGCAGACCCCGATAAAGATAATGGTATGGGTATGACGCCTATGGGCTTTGCCATTATGTTTAGACGCAAAGAAATTGTAAAAGTATTGCAAAAATATTCTAAAAAGAAAATAGGATTTTTTAAAAGATTATGGTTAAGATAGGGGATAATTGTAATGTATGTATTGTAATCGCAAATCTCCTTACATTCCTGTATTTTATGCTTATTGTATGTTTTTGTTTATGATGTGCATGGCTATAAAATTTGGTTGTATAGAGAATCTTTATTCTATCTTTTAGAGTCTTTTGTTTTTAGAATCTGGGATTTCACTTTGCACAATCTCTTTCTTGGAATCTCTTGTTTAGAATCTTAAATTTACCCTAGACCTTAAGCCGCTTTGTGAATCTCCAATGCTTCGCTATTCTATGTGTCTGTTAGTCTATTTCATTGTCATTACGATGAGGTAAAAATCTAGAATCTAAGAAAAGAATCGTGTTTTTTAGAATCTATGCATAAAAAGCATGATTCTAGAATCATATTCTATTAAGATGATACAATATATTGAGAGTATTGGTTTTATTTAAAAATATTAGTATAACTAGCATATCGCTGTAATTTTTGGACAAACGTCCTTTTGTTGTTGTCAGTGGTGAGAGATAATAGCTGAATATTCAGAAAATATTGTTTTCCATAATAGGTAATAATTGTATGTTTTGTGAAAACTTGGATTTCTTAATGATTACTTTAGAAATCATGTGTGAAAATATATTTTCAAATATTTTGTAAGTATTGTTAAATAGGGATAAATCTATGATTCAGCTGCTTTAAAGCAAGTGGGTATTATAATATAAATGATATTTATTACCAATTACAATTTACAATAAGGATTCTAAATGCAAAATGAAGCATTTGAAATTTTAAAAAACTATAATAATTTAGAAAATTTTGGTTATCTTGTATTGTTTTTGTATTCTATGGGTGGTGGGTATGTTGCTATATTAAGTGCTGGGGTATTATCATCTCTTGGTAAGCTTGATTTGACATTGAGCATTGCTCTTGCCATTATAGGGAATATACTTGGAAGCTCGCTTTTTGCTTATTTTGCAAGGACACAAAAAAAAGATATTATGAAAATATTTAGTAAGCACAAAAGAAAAATTGCATATTTGCAAATTATGATAAAAAAATATGATTGGGGATTATTTCTTGTAAGCAAATTTTTGCATGGCATACGAACATTTGTGCCTCTTGCTGTGGGTATAAGCAAATATAATATAGTAAAGTTTTTTCTTATAAACAGTATTGGAGCAATCATTTGGGGAATTTCTTTGGCTTTTTTAGGTTTTTATGCAAGTGGGCTATTTTTAGAAATTATAAAGGCTTTATTGCAATATCCTTATTTTTTACCTCTTGTGTTTATTGGAATTATTATTGCCATAGTTTTTATTATGTATATACGCAAAAAAATAAAATACAAAACTTTTATGCAATCTTTCTAACTGCAACAAAAGTCATTGCTTTATAATAGTGAGGTGATGTAGCATATAAATAAAATTCGGCTATAATTTTGCATTAAGATTATAGGTTTTTAGTGTCATAAAATGAATAATTATAAAAAGCTTAAGAATCTAAACAGGTTATATGTTAAATAAGCATAATAATTCGAGTTTCTATGAATATCATGATAGAATCTAAATTGCTAGTTTGTATGATGAAATTTGGGTTTTCAGTATTTATGCTGCAATATCAGTCAAATACAATCGTGATTTTTGATTCTATCTTTGATAATATAGATGTTTGATGATGTGTAATAGTAATCTAGCGGTATTGATTCTTGTCTTGTTCTTATCATTAGAGAATGTATGATTGTTTAATATTGCACTTGCATACCATTATTTGTATAGTATAGCAGTTACAACATATAGCGTAAATATATATAATACTTAATTTTAGATTCTATAAAGTATATACAAGCTTTTTTTTATGAGTTATATGCTGTATTTTCATAGATTCGAGATTCTCAATACATTTGTATAACATTGCATAGATTGGCATTTAATCTGTTATCTAACGTGATACATGCCTTATTGCTTGATTAAGGCTGGTATTGCTATTACAATTTGGAGATTCCAAGCACATACAGACAACATCATGAGGAAAGTTTGGAATAGGCAAATTTTATCTTATGTATATAATGTTATTAACCACAAACATCGCCTTTCTAGCCTTTGTTTTAGTGGAGCTGTGGGTAGATTTGATAACATAATTTATAATCTTACATTTCGCATTAGGAAATAGGATGAGATACTTATTATTGACGCGTGGTATGCCATTTTGTGGAAAAACAACATGGATACAAAAATATGGGTTACAACATTATACACTTTGTGCAAAACTTTTTAAAAATTTAACGCAAAGTCCAGCATTTGATGAACAAGGCAATATGACTTTAGTCAATCATAATGATAAAACAGCATTTCAAATGCTTTTTATTGCATTAGAATCTCGTATGTCAAAAGGAGACTTCGTCATTATTGAGGATAATCACATTGCCAAGTCTTATTTCAGCAATTATAAGGAAATGGCGAGAGTGTATGCTTACAAAATTTTTATTGTGGATTTTAGTGGTGTTCCATTACACGAAATAAAACGGCGTAGACAAAATGCTATTCAAAGCAATACAATCTCTGATAGTTGTTATACAGAAGAAGAGCTAGAATCTCTCTACAATGACTTGCAAACTACACAGATTCCAATAAAATGCGATTTGATTGAGCCAAATGAAATCGTAAAGTTTCTAAATCTTGAACCACGTAATCTCAATGGATATAAGGTAATTCACCATATTGGTGATATACAAGGTTGTTTTTCTGTTTTAAAACAATATTTACATACAATGAACGATAATGAATTCTATATTTTTTTAGGAGATTATATTGACAGAGGGTTTCAGAATTATGAAGTTTTAAAGTTTTTGCTTTCTATTATGGATAAGAAAAATGTCTGTTTGCTTGAGGGCAACCATGAAAAATGGTTATGGGAATGGGCGAATGGTCGTGAAATAGAATCAAAAGAATTTCGACTTAATACACAATTAGAGCTAGAACGAAAAGGATTCACAAAACATGATGCTAGGCGTCTTTATGGCAAATTGATTCCCTATTTTTATTATAAATTTCACAACAAACGTGTCATTTGTACACATGGTGGAATTTCAAATGTTCCAGAAAGACCGGTTTTGCTTAGTGCATCTCAAAGCATTCATGGAGTTGGTGGTTATTTAAATACAAGGGCTATTGCAGAATCATTTGCAAAAAAAGCTCCAAAGAATTATTATCAATTCTTTGGACATAGAAATAAAACAGAGTTGCCAATTTGTATCTATGAAAGAAATTTTATTATGGAATCTCAAGTAGAATTTGGTGGTTTTTTGCGTGTCGTGCAGCTTACTCAAAATGGTTTTAAAAATGTGAGTTTACGCAATACAGTGTTTATATCAAAAGAGCAAAAAGAAGCAAAAACTGCTATACAAAAATTCCTAGATTCTCTACAAAAGAATAAAAAAATATCACTGTTAACATCAAAAGATTATACGATTGTCCGTTATCCCAAAAAAGTAACCAAGGATATTCTTAGTTCTGCCTACGCATTTTCTCCGTGTGTTATAGATACACAAACATGGCAAATTGCTGCAAGAGGTTATCATCTTGATTCTAATATATCCAACCAATATGCTACCAATATTGCAGCATGCCTTGAAAAATTGCATTTCCCAGTGCAAATTTTTAAACAACAACGTGGGATACCAGCACTAATTTCGTATTACAATGGTCGTTTTTTATATTTCTGTGATTCGGTTCTACAAAATTCCTTGCCATCTTATATCCGGTGCAAAGAAACACAAAAGAAAATTATTAAGATTTTAAAAAATCAATCTTATTCTTTATTGCTTAATCTTGGAGACAAAGACACTGCTACATTAATTGATGTCATAGCAAATACCAAGCAACTTGTTTCTTTAGATTCTGTAGCGATTCAGAAAATTATAAGTATTCTTAAAATATCAGGCATCCGCACAATATACACACTATACGATGTTGCTCAATTACGTAAATTTATTGCCCAAGTGAATGCCTATAATTTATTATTAGCACAAAAAATGGAGGACGAGGAATTGTGTTTAGAGGCTTTTTCTTATCAAGATACACCAAATGCTACCAAATCTTTGGAAGATTCGCATGTTGATTCGCAACACGAATCGCCAACATATCAAAGGATAAAGGCAAATTGTACAGAATATTTCAATGGATTTGTTGTGTCAGATAGTATAGGAAGTTATTTTAATATACCTACCTATTATGACAATGAGCTAAAGGCGTTGGAACATTTTATAAAAATTTGGATTGTACAAGGCAATATATCAAAACTACAATGGATAAAAAATCCATTGAGAATCCTTTTTTACCAATGGTTTCAAGATTATGCAAGACAGAATCAATCGTGGCAAAGCACACCTATTGTATGGATACAAAATGAATTTTTAGATTTTGTTATTAAGCGGCACAATACCAATGCAATAATATGTTCATAGATAAACTATAGGGATAAATTTCTTATAAGTTTAAAATATTAATTATATTACTACAAATCTTGTGTAATTCCAAATGCACGTTTATCTAAAATCTCCAATCGTGCATCAATTAAAGCTAATTGAAACTGTAAGAAACCCAATATTAAATCAAGTTTTGCTTGAATCGACGACTGCATACTGTCATCATCTGCAACCCACAAATCATCTTGTTTTAATCCTTCGAACAGCACAAATATCCTTTCTTTAAAGCTCTGTAAAAATTCTACCTCACCGGTATTAATACCAATTGTTATATCTTTAAATCCTTTTTCATCTACGCTATTTTCAATCTCATTTAACGTTTGTAATACGACATCTTTTAATTCCATTGACTAAACCATCCTATTAAGTTTTTTGGTTCTTGACGAAAATATTTAATTTTTTGTCTCATATTTTCCATATCAAGATTTTTTGTTAAAAGTTCGGGATTTTGTTGTATTTTTAGTGCCATTTGATTGGCTTTAATTCCCAAGTTTGCTTCTTTTATGGTTTCTGTATCAAGTTTTTTAGAATCTTTTTCTAAAACTTGCTCAAAAAATGCAATGGCATCACGATGTCTGCCAATCATTTCATAAATATATCCTAGGCTCAATAGTTTTCTACTCATTATATTCCAACACCTCTTTTGCTATTCTATCACCCAGTGCATTACAACCCAAAATTTCTTTCGCATCAAAATGTGATATATCTTGACTTCTAATCCCCATTTCTAAAATGTGATTAATAGAATCTCTAATACACCTTGCAATTTCAGTCAAACCAAAGCTATTTTCAAACATCATTGCAAGGCTCAAAATACTTGCCATAGGATTGGCTTTATCTTGCCCTGCAATATCTGGAGCACTACCGTGTATTGGTTCATATAGTGCATATTTTTCACCAATGCTTGCACTAGGCAGTAATCCAATAGAACCTGTGAGCTGACTTGCTTCATCGCTCAGAATATCCCCAAAGAGATTGTTGGTAAGAATCACATCAAAGTTTTTTGGGTTTCTGATAAGCTGCATGCTTGCGTTATCAACATATTGGTAGGACAATAAAATATCGCTATATTGTTTTGCTACTTCATTTATAACTTCTCTCCAAAGTTTGCTCACCTCTAAAACATTGGCTTTATCCACCACACAAAGCTGTTTTCTACGTTTTTTTGCAAGGCTAAAAGCATAATGGGCAATCCTTGTAATCTCACTTTCAGTATATATCATAGTATTAAAGCCAACTCTTTCACCATTGCGAATCTCAATGCCCCTTGGTTTTCCAAAATAGATTCCACTAATGAGTTCACGTACTACAACCAAATCAACACCTGATATGATTTCTGGTTTCAAAGTGCTCGCATTAATTAAAGAAGGAAACACAAAAGCTGGACGAATATTGGCATATACTTGCAAAGTTTTACGTAAGGCAAGCAAACCTTTTTCTGGACTATCATGCTTCAAGGTATCCCATTTCGGACCACCAATTGCTCCGAACAATATCGCATCAGAATCTTTACAACCCCGTATCGTGTCCTCTGGTAATGATTCGCCAAATGTATCAATAGCAATGCCACCAATGAGATATTCTTGTGTTTGTATGTCAATTCCAAATTTTTTTCGAATGGAATCTAAAACCTTTAAGGATTGATTTGTTACCTCAACACCGATGCCATCGCCCTTTAGTATTGCAATATTATATGTTTCCATCGTTACCCTTCAAAAAAATCTGCATGTTTCACAAAATTCATAATATTATAGTTTTGAATCATATCAGAATTAAACAATAATTTTTGTCTTTGCATATTCCATTAAACCACCACACATTACAAGCTCTTGCATGAAAGCTGGAATTTTCTTAAAGGAATATTGTGTATTTTGTGTTTCATTGATGACTTTTTGAGAATCTATATCTATTTCTAGCATATCTCCTTCGCATATAGCATCAATATCTTTTTTTTCAATTTCTAATATCAAGAGTCCCGTGTTAAAGGCATTTCTATAAAATATACGTGCAAAATATGGTGCTAAAACTGCTTTTACTCCCGCTTCCCTTAACGCCAAAGGTGCATGCTCGCGGCTACTACCACAGCCAAAATTTTCGCCTGCTACGATAATATCACCATTTTTAATTTCTTTGGCTATATCAAGTCTTACATCTTCAAAAATCTTTTTTGCCAATTCCTTTCCATCGCTTGTATTTAAGTATCTTGCTGCAATGATTACATCAGTATCAATGTTATTACCAAATTTCCATGCCTTACCCATATTATCCCTTATTTTGATTTTATCATTATTTTGCAATTATACCTTAAAACACTCTCATTTCAGAGAAATAAACGATTGCAATGTAGTATAATTGCCTACAGCAATTGTGCATGTTTGGTATTGTTGTATTTTAACGTATATAATATTTTTTAATACTAAACTACAAAAACCTGTGATAACAATATTCAATTTAGGAACATACTTTGCTTATCCTGCTTCGTATTCAAATTTTTCGCAAAGGATGCAAAGATGAGCTTTAGGATAAATACAAATATCTCGGCACTCAATGCACACACCATTGGTGTGCAAAACAATAGGTTTATTCATAATTCATTGGAAAAACTTAGTTCTGGTTTGAGAATCAACAAAGCAGCAGATGATGCTTCTGGTATGTCAATCGCTGATAGTTTGAGAAGTCAGGCAAGTTCATTAGGGCAAGCTATTGGAAATGCTAATGATGCAATAGGTATGATTCAGATTGCAGATAAAGCAATGGACGAACAGTTAAAAATCTTGGATACTGTTAAAGTGAAAGCAATTCAAGCTGCCCAAGATGGTCAGACTACTGAAAGTAGAAGGGCATTACAAAACGACATTGTTCGACTTTTAGAGGAATTGGATAATATTGCTAACACTACAAGCTACAATGGGCAACAAATGTTATCTGGAGCATTTTCTAATAAGGAATTTCAAATCGGTGCATATTCTAACACAACAGTTAAAGCATCAATTGGACCAACAAGTTCTGATAAAATCGGACATGTCCGTTTAGAAAGCTCTTCTGTAACAGGTATTGGTATGCTTGCAAGTGCTGGTGCTAAAAATCTTAAAGAGGTTGCTTTAAAGTTTAGGCAAGTTGATGGAAAGAAGGACTATAAACTTGAAACAGCAGTTATTTCAACGAGTGCTGGGACAGGCATTGGTTTATTGGCAGACACTATTAATAAATTTTCTGATACACTTGGTGTCCGTGCGTATGCTACTGTGCTAGGAACAGGTGGTGTCCCAGTGCAATCTGGAACTGTACATGGATTAGTTGTTAATGGGACAACCATTGGAACTATCAATGATGTGCGTAAAAATGATTCTGACGGACGTCTTATTAATGCCTTTAATTCCATTAAAGAAAGAACAGGTGTTGAAGCTTATGTAGATATTGAAGGACGTCTTAATTTGAGAAGTCTTGATGGTCGTGCTATTTCTGTTCATACAGAAGGAAAAACAGGACATGTTTTGGGTGGTGGTAGTTTCAACGGTGTTTCAGGCATGAATCATGCTATTGTTGGGCGATTGAGCCTTGTTAGGACTGATGCAAGAGATATTATTATAAGTGGTACAAACTTTAGTAACGTGGGCTATCATTCTGCACAAGGTATTGCCCAATATACAGTAAACCTGCGTTCTGTGCGCGGTAATATGGATAGAAATATTGCAAGTGCATCTGGAGCTAATGCTAATGCAGCACAAGCAGTGCAAAATATTGATGGTATTGGTGCTGGTGTTACTTCCTTAAGAGGGGCTATGGTTGTTATGGATATGGCAGAATCAGCAACAAGACAACTTGATAAAATTCGTGCTGATATGGGTTCTGTGCAAATGCAGCTTGTAGCAACTATCAACAATATTTCTATCACACAAGTCAATGTTAAAGCGGCTGAGAGTCAAATTAGAGATGTGGATTTTGCTCAAGAATCTGCAACATTCTCTAAACATAATATTTTGGCACAATCTGGTAGCTTTGCTATGGCTCAAGCGAATGCTGTGCAACAAAATGTTTTAAGATTACTTCAGTAATAGATTTGTGTAACGATTTGATAAGCAAGGTAATTTTTAGACTTTGGATCCGGGAGAGTTAGTTTTCTCTTTGCGGCTACTACTTAAAGCGTAGAGGCAATTTCTAAAATTATCAAACTTTAGACTTTCTATATTCTACAGATTTTAAAGCTTAATGCTTTATAAGATTAAATATTGTGTAATTGGTCTATACAAACAACTAGATGTTATTACCATTGTTTCTAATTTTATTATTGGAGATTTTTAAAATCTTTGGATTTAACGAAACAAATTTGGGTGATTGAGACGTATCTTTTGAGCAAATTCTTTTACATTAATCATTGGCAGATTCCCATCATCTCGCCTATATTTTTCAAGTTCATAGATTGCTACTGCCATTGTGTCTTCTAAATCATGTGGCATTAAATCACGTATTTCATATCGTAATAAGATGTGTAGTTTTTCTTCATGACTGCGTTGTAGATTTTCTAAAATAACACGTAAAGATTGTTGAGGTAATACAATAAATTCTTCACCATCTTGGTTTTTTAGAAACCATGCCTCATCTTTCTTTAACTCACCATTTACAAATTCTAAAAGCCATTTATTTGTGTCAAGATGAGCAATATAGGCAACATTGTTTGCATCTTGCAAACTATTAACTAAAATTTGCTGATTACATTTTGTTTGTCTAGCCATACCATAACTCCTTTTTGGGCGTGTAATCGATTATGAGCTTCCTGTATAATTCTGCTTTGATAACCATCAATAACTTCCTCGCTGACTTCCAATCCTCGATATGCCGGTAAACAATGTAAAAAGATTGCTTTTTTGTGTGCTAAACTCATCACTTTAGAGTCTACTCTGTAGTCTTTAAAATCTTGCATTCTTTGGTCTTTTTCAGCTTCTTGTCCCATTGATACCCATGTGTCAGTGGTAACCACATGAGAATCTTTTACCGTAGCAGAAATATCATCAGTAATAATAATCTTTGCACCACTTTGTTTTGCGTTGCTATATGCAATATCAAGAATTTCTTGTTTTGGCATGTACTTTTTTGGACAAGCAAGACGTAGCTCAAAGCCCAGTTTAGATGCAAGCATGAGCCATGAATGTGCCATATTGTTTCCATCTCCTATATAAGCTACAATCGGTGCAGGAAATTGACTTGTGTGTTGCGTATGACTTAATATCTCATCTGGTATGAAGATTCCATTTTCAATCATTGTAAGATAGTCTGCCAAAAGCTGCATTGGATGAAACATGTCGCTTAAACCATTGATGACTGGGACACTTGAATACTTTGCAAATTCCTCAAGTCTTTCATGAATATGTGTGCGTACCATTATCATATCAACCATAGAGCTAATAACAGCAGAACTATCGCGTATAATTTCCCCTCGCCCTAGCTGTAAATCACTGTTTGATAAGAAGATTCCAAAACCTCCAAGTTGATAGATTCCCACCTGAAAACTCACGCGTGTTCTTGTTGAGCTTTTTTCAAAAACCATAGCAAGTGTTTTTCCAGCTAAATATGGAGTTGTTTGACCTTGTTCATATTTATTTTTTATATCAATGGCGATTGCTAACATTTCTAAAAGCTCACGCTTTGTAAAATCATTAATAGTCAAAAAATGACGCATAAGATATTCCTTTGTTGACAGATATAAAACAATACTTTAAAAAACCTAATATTTCAATAAAATAATCTAAAAAATCTCAATCTTGATAAATTTACCCACAATGAGATATTTTATTTTGGTTTTTAATAATACAAATAAAATTAAAGATTACAACGAAAAATGATTATGAAGTCGCAATATTAGCATGTCGTGAGTGTAACATAATTGTTGCTTCATCAAGTCTTTTTGCTTCTTTTTTATTTTGTTCTGTCATCTCCGCATCTTTTGCTTTATTGTAAAGATAAAGCATTTTTTCGTGTTCCAAATGAGCTATACGTATTTGTTGTGTAATGTGTTCTTGTTCCTTGTATAAGTTACCAATTTGTATTTGAATCTCTTCTATCTGATATATATAAGCACGAATAGAATCTTTTTGACTCTGGTATGCACTAAAACTGCCAGATGTTGGCATAGGTATTGCAGCAATCTGTGCATTAATAGAATCTATTTCCGAACGTTTGCGTTTTATTGCCATCTGATTACGTGAAAGAGCTTTTTCCTGCATGTCAAGCTTTTGTTTAGCTATTTTTACTAAGTTTACAAGCTGTTTTGTCATTGCATTTCCTTATGAAGCTAGAATTATAACATTTTTATTGTGTAATACATATTGTTTCTTTCTCTATGTAATTCAAAATAACTTCCTAATACCTCTTTAGTATTTTTTGATATAATGTCGCATGTTGTTATACTTTATCTGTGTTTGCAGGGGATACTATGCAAAAAAGCAGTCTTATCGCTTTTATTTTATGTCATTATTTAAAATTTGATAAAACGCAACCATTTATTTCTATCACCGCTATTTTAGCATTTTTAGGTGTTGGAGTTGGGGTTATGGTGCTTTTAGTTGCTATGAGTATTATGAATGGCATGATAAAGGAATTTGAGAATCGTCTTTTTATTATGAACTATCCCATTACCATATTTTCAACATCAAGCAATGGTTTAGAATCAAAATTACTGAATTTTTTAGAAAACAAGTTTCCAGAATTAAAAATTAGCCCTTATATGCAAACTCAAGCGGTTGTTCGTATGGGTGCAGAAATTTACCCAGTTGTTGTGTATGGTGTTGACTTAGAAAAAGAAAAAGAAGTAAATCAAGTGTTACTAAAAAGCCATGCCACCCAAAGTCACAATCCATTTGATATGGTTATTGGTGAAACACTGTATTATGCACTCAATTTACAAAAAGATGAAAAGATTACATTGATTTTTACAGAATTAGCCCCTACAGGTTTAACACTAAGCCCGAAAATGAAAAAATTTGGAATCAGCGGACTGTTTTCAAGTGGATTAAGAAATTACGATAATTCTATTGTCTACACTTCTTTTGATGCCATTAAAGCGATACGAGGATTGCAGCATACTGCTTATGAAGGATTCCATATTTTTTCTGCTACACCTATGAAAGATATAGAATCTATCCGTCAAGCCCTTCAAGAATATGGTATGATTGAGAATCAAGAAGTGTATGCAGAAGCACAAGGTTGGTGGGAGCAAAATGGCAACTTTTTTTCTGCAATGGAGCTTGAGAAAAAAGCTTTATTTTTTGTGCTTATGCTCATCATTCTTATGGCAAGTCTTAATATTATTAGCTCTTTACTTATGGTTGTTATGAATAGACGCAAAGAGATTGCTTTGCTTATAAGCCTTGGTGCAAGCAAAACGCATATCAGAAAAATATTTTTTAGATTGGGAGTTGTAATTGGTGGAAGTGGTATTGTGTGTGGTGTCGTTGGGGCATTTCTTGTCATGTGGATTCTGAAGACATTTGATATTATTTCTATCCCCGTAGATGTCTATGGTACCTCACATCTTCCTATTGAGCTTTTGATTAATGATTTGATTTGGACAATCATTGGTGCTTGTATAATTGTGTGCCTTTCTTCATATTATCCAGCAAAAAAAGCTAGTCAAATTGATGTTTTGCAGGTATTGAGGAATGAATAAGGGAATATATAAAATATTAGAAAAAACTAACCTAAGTATAATGTGGATTCTAGGCATAACATTATGTATTATAATTGTATGTAGTGGTTGTGCAAAAAATTCGACAGATAAGCATGTTTCGCATACATTACCACCATCACATTTAACTCATAATTTTCAGCAGCTTAAAGAATCAAAGATTGAGCCATTACGAGAATCGTTTAATCAAGATACGCATACAGCAAATAATAAAAAAGTCAAATCAGAATCTAACAACAAATCCAATCCAACACCGCCCAATAATACAACATTGACAAAAAGCTCTTACCATAAAAACAATACAGGCAAACAGCAAAAGGAATCAATAACCACAAAAGAAGAGTCGATGCGGCATGATAGCACATCGTCCAATGCAGCCAACATATCAGAGCAAACAGATTTCACGCAATCAACAATGACTAAGAGCAATAATGATATGAATCACAAACAATTAGCAAAAACCATGATTTCACAAACAAAAGACATGCAGACCAATACACATCAACCTCAAGCTACTATACAATATGAGAATGAGAAGCAAGCGACATCAAAGATGGATACTACAGAATCACAAAAGATTGCTGATTCTCACCAACACTCATCTGAAATAGTTGCAACAAAAGTCGCAGATCCTGCATCAAGCAATCAATCTTTAGAACAAGAAAAGGCAACTTCAAGCCAAAATTCTGCCATACAAAATTCTACTACGTATGAACGACCAGCCGATGATTCCAATAATTCCGCTACTAACAGTGAAACTGCCACAAGGAAATTCACAATAACATATTTCCCAAAAACTAAAAATGAACTTAAAAAGCTCGTTGATAATCATAAGATTTTGCTGGGTGAAATTGATACAAGTGAAATTGTTGATATGAGTGCTCTATTTAAAAACTCATTAAGAAATGATTTTAGTGGTATTGAAACGTGGAATGTTAGTAGAGTGGAAAATATGTATGCAATGTTTGATAGGGCAAAATATTTTAATCAGCCATTAGACAAATGGGATGTGAGTCAAGTGAAAAATATGGACTATATGTTTGCCGATGCTGCACTTTTTAATCAAAATATTGAATCATGGAATGTTTCCAATGTAGAAAGCATGAATGGTATGTTTTCTCATGCCACTTCTTTTAATCAGCCTCTTAATAAATGGAATATGGGACGTGTGAAATATGTTAATGCAATGTTTTGGGGTGCAGAAAATTTTAATCAACCGCTTAATGATTGGGATACACATAATGTAGAGAGTATGCGTGAAATGTTTTTTGATGCAAGATCATTTAATCAGCCATTAGACAAATGGGATGTTTCTAATGTAGAAAATATGAGCGATATGTTTCGTAATGCACGTAAATTTAATCAAAATATAGAATCTTGGGACGTACGACGAGTAAAAAATATGCAGCGTATGTTTGCTGGGGCACAAAACTTTAATCAATCCTTGATGAAATGGAATGTAGGTAATGTTGAGAACATGCAGAGCATGTTTCAAGATGCACAAAGCTTTAATCAACCGCTTAATGGATGGAATGTAGGCAATGTAAAAGACATGAAAGAGATGTTTGCTAATGCACAAAGCTTTAATCAGCCAATTAACTCATGGGATGTGAGTCGTGTTAAGAATATGAAGGCTATGTTTAAAAACGCAAGATCATTTAATCAACCATTAGACAAATGGGATACGGGTAATGTGTGGAATATGAGCGAATTATTTTATGGTGCCATCTCATTTAATCAACCCCTGCGTTTTTGGCGTGTTAGTGAAGTGCAATATATGAATGATATGTTTAATGGTGCAAAATCTTTCAATCAAACATTAGAATATTGGGCGATTAGTGGTGTCAAAAGTATGCAATCCATGTTTAAAGATTCTGGTATGCTGAATCTTCCAAGTTGGTATGAGAAAAAGTAGGGATTGTTAATGAAACGTATCGCTTCATGTTGTTATTGCAGAATATTGATACGAGAAAATAGAAGATATATTTCTGCATCATGTCTACAAAGTAAGCAAAAAAGCCTCTAATGCCTCAATTTCTTCTTGACTAAGCCCTAAAGGTTTTATTAGGGGTGTGGTCGCTGGGATTGCTTCTTTTATGTTCTTGGGACGAGAAGTGGGGAATCCCGCATTATAAAGATTCAATACGCCTTTAATGGTGGGAAATATACCATTGTGCATATAAGGTGCACTTTTGGAAATATTAATGAGAGATGGTGTTTTAAAGCTACCCATGTCTTTGGAATCTTTGGTAACCTCATAACGTCCTAAATCTTGCAGAGGACGTCCATAAAAACTTAATCCAATATTATGAAACTTGCCATCACTCAATGTCGCCCCATAATGACAATTCATGCATCGAGCCTTTGTGCGAAAAATATGTAAACCATAAATTTCTTTATTGTTTAACGCATCATATTTCCCTTGTAAAAATTGATTGAATCTTGTATTTTTTGGGACAAGACTTCGTTCATACGAGGCTATGGCTTTGGCAATATTGTCAAGAGTAATGACCTCTTTAGCATAATTTTTATATGATTTTGGTAGGATATTAGATGGCAATAACAATGCAAAATCCTTAATGGAATCTGTTGTCATATATTGTAGTAAAAATCGCAATATATTCTGTTCTGATATCTGTATAGTAGCGTTATTTGTTGTTGTGTTTTGTGTTGTTTGTCGATTTTGGTTTGGTGTTATACGGGATTTTGTCTGTGTGGTATCTAAGTGGTTGCGATATAAAAGCAGCATGTCTTTTTTATGTTTTGAATCGCCAAATGCTAGAATAAAAAATGGATAATAAGATTCTATATTTTTTATAGAATCTAAAGCATTCTCTAGGGTATTAGCCATTTCTGCGGGATTAGTGATTGGGAATAAAACTTGTGATTCTAAAGAATCTGCACGGCCATCCCAAAATAATTTTTCAAAAAAACCACTCATAGAGATATTTGGGGCATTCCTTTTTCCTCTTTGTCGATTGTGACCAAAACTTGTTTTTAACCCATCGCCAAAACCAAGTTCACTATTATGGCAACTAGCACAAGCGATTTGCTTAGATTGTGAAAGTCTTGGCTCATTAAAAAGAAGTTTTCCTAATATCCTTTTTTCTTCTGTATATGGGTTATTGTTATTATCCGGTGCGATTTTTGGTAGAGGTTTCATTTCTTGATATTGTATACCATCATCAATATGTGGTTTCTCCCATGTGGCTATATCTTTTGCATATTTTTCCCGATATAGGGCATATTGAGAATCTTCAAATGTTTTCATAGTATTTGTAAAGCCATTAGCTATATTCCAGAGTATTATTGCAAAACCTCCAAACACACAAATAATAAATCCTATTCCTAATGTTGCATTTCTCATAGAATTTCCTTAATCAAAATACAGAAGCTATTTATACATAAATGTTCTAAAATCGGTATCCTACTTCAAGCCAAAATTGTCTTCCCACCTCATAAATTGGAATTGCCGTCGTACCTGCTTGGGTAGAATAAGCAACACTAGCAATAGCAATATTTTTTGCATCGAGTACATTGTAAATGTCAAGATTCACAAATAGTATATTTCTTGAATATAGCGGAATCTCAAACCCCAAGCGAATATCCCAAGTAAATGCCCATTTAATATTATATGGTCTAAAAGTATCAACGGTTTGCAATACTCCATCAATCACAAAACTATCTTTATCTGTTTCATTGGTTACACTTGCCATCGTTGTATATCCACTACGAAAGCGAAAAAAATTATTCCACAAAGCTTTGATTTTCCAAATGCTAAAAGTGTGAGTTGTAGTAAGTCTAAAGGTATAGGGGCGAACAAAGTTCTCTGCAGGTTTGTCGGCATAACGTATAAGAATGCCATCATAACTTATCCATTGATTCGCCAACTCCGCATTTTCTAAAACCACACTATAATCCGCATAATTTCTTTTTATATTTGTCCAATCAAATGCAAAAAGAATAGAGTTTTTGATTCCAAAAAACTCCAATGGGGTATCATGTTGCAATGCAATGGTAATCACATCTGTTTCGCTTCTACCCTCATTAGTATACACATAATGTAAATCTTGCGTAAGTCCTGCTACATTAGATGTGCAATTAAGACTACTTAGACTTCCATTTGGTGCTTGGCACATTCTCCTAACCTCATCTCTGCCAAATCTATGGATATATTTTGCATTAAGATTAAACATAAAAAATTTCTGCACAAATCCCACCATAAGCTCATCGGCATAAGGAATACGAAGTTGTTGAAAATTTGTGTCATTTTTATTCCTTGTAATGGCAGCATTTTCCCATGCGATATTTTCTGCACTTCTGTTTAAAGTAACCTGCAAGGCACTTCTTGCATCATAGAGGCGATAAGCAAAAAGATTTCTGCCATAATAACGATTTGCTCCAAAACTCACTTGCGTAACAAAATATTTCCCTCTATCCCAATTTTTCCATGGGGCTATAAAATTCAAACTAAATCTTGGAGCAATAGCTACCTTATTCATATATGTATCATAATCTAACCGCAATCCAAAACGTGCATTAATGCTCCCATATTTCCCAATGTCAAACTTCATATCATCTTCTACATAAGAAGCTAAGGTGAAATTGTGAAGATTAATTTTTCCAGCTTCATAGAGAGTTATACGTGAGGCATATTGCCCCTGATTATCTCTCCATATATTTTGCAATGCCTGTGATAAATTTGTAATATCCACAATACCATTAGAACACCATATCAAATCTGTGCACGATCCACTCATAGGACGGTTAAAACCAATATTGCCTATCATAGTATCTTCTAATCTCTCATAATATGCGTTTACATAACCTAATTCTATTCCTGTATTGAGATGATTTTCCCAAAATTTAATACTAAAAGATTCGAAATCTTGATGTATTTTTGTAGTAAAGGTGATTTGTTTACTGTCGACATTACCATAGCCGCCTTCGCTATTATTGCCATTTGGATTCCAATTTTTATCCGTGCTATATCGCCAAATATACATATTAGTTGCAGAATTTGTGCGTGAATTGTCAAGATAATTAAAGTTTGCCTGTGTTGTAAGATTGCCTATCGCATTGTCCCAAAACGATTTTATACCAGCTTGATGACCCCCTGTAAGCATATCAAAATCCGAATTCCTTGTATTTACAATGAAATAATTATTAAATTGTGGCATGTATGCATAGCTTGCTTCTAGTCGTATGCTCTCACCGATGTCATAGTGTCCTTTTACATAGAGATTGTAGCTTTGTCTTTTTTGCTCTTTACGAACAGAATCTAATGTTGAACTTATTTGTGTTGCTGCGTACGCATTTAATGGAATAAAACTTTGTGTTGTTATAAGGCTTGCGATTACTCCAGCATTATCATTCATCTTTGATTCAAAACTTGAACGAACGATGTGTTTTATAAAGTTAGGCTGATTGGAATCGCTAGTGGAATTTAAAAAATCATTAGCATCTCCATAAATATGATAGCGTGTCAAGCTTATGGCATTTGTTTCGGCATTGCCTTGTGTAATTTGATAGCTTATTTTTGCTCCAAATTTTTTGGTTGCCTTTTTTGTATTTGCCTCCACCACACCACCAGTAAAACCACCATAAGCAGCTGAAATATTCGAATCTTGCACATTTATAGATTCTAAAAGAGAGGTGTCTATATTTAAGCCTTGACTTCTACCCGGTAATGCCGTTACGCCAACGGCATTATAATTACCGCCGCTAATGCTCGGGTCTAAATCATTATTCATATTAAATCCATCAATTAAAAAATTATTTTGATAATAGAGTCCTCCACTAATGCTAATATTAGCTGGGTCTATTTCGCCCGGCGTTGTGCTTTGTAGCTGTGCATTATCATATTGCACGTTTGGTAAAATTCTAAGAATGCTTGTTATGTCGCCATTTCCTGTTGGATTAGATTCTATAATTATGTTATTTATAGTATTGTTGCTTTGGTATTTAGAATCAAAAATTGCTTTATCAACAATATTCACTGCATTAAGTCTATATTGTTTAACATTGGAATCATTATGTTGCCTATTGCTGCCAGATTCCTCATTAGAATTTGCATAATTAATACTTAATACTAAATAAAAAATAAAAAAATACTTATATTGCATCTATTCACCAAATATAAAAATGATATATATATTTACTATTTATATATTTTAATATAGATAATTATTATACAAAAAAAATCACCAAAAAAGTATAATTCTCATAAATATTGCATATAATGGCATACTAAAATATCAAAGGATATTAATGAGTTTTATTATTTTTTTAAGTCCCAGTGAAGATAAAAATATCACACAACATGATATGTCATCAGAATCTCTGCTTCATCATCCATCGCAAGATTCATCTTGTCTAGAATCATATCATATTGTTAATCCCCATACATCTACCACTTTCTTGCAATCTTTATGGCAAGGTGATATAATGTATCATCATAGAAATAATATCAATGCAATTTACAAAGAAGCTGTAAAAAAGATTCTTACGACCAATGATAAAACATTATTATTCGAGATTTATGGGGCAAAAAACTTTAATGCAAAAAATGAATTTGAATTAAATATAGCCTACCAACAACGTGATACTATGGCTGCCATTGAACGATATTGTGGCGTTGCTTTTAATGGATTGGATTTTATTTCATTGAGTGGTGATTCTAGGGAGTTTATTCTGCAATATGTTTATATTTTTAGCAATCTTTTTGGAGTGATTGCTGCCCACGACAATATTCCATTTTATAAACTAAAACAAAATACAAAATATACTCCTCTTAGCCTCATGTCGGTTTATAAACCGTTTGTGCCAATCTTAGAATCATTCTTGCAAAAATATGATTTTGTAATTGACTTGCGAGCAGGAATATATACAAAAATTTTTATGCCGAAACAAAGAAGATTCTTTTTTGAATTTCAAAAAAATGGAAAAACAATAAGCCATTATGCAAAACTATATCGTGGAAAAATGCTTAATCTTATCAGTAAAAATACACAATTTTCAAATTACAATTTTCACGAAGCATTGGAGTTTTTTCAACATATTAATGACAATAAAATGATGTTTTGTAATTCTACAGAATGTGCTAATACAATAATATTGCGATATGAGATACAAGAATAATCGTACTCTTTTATAAGAACTATCCTAAGATTTATTTGGATTCGTAACCTTTTAAAAATAATGGCATTGACACATAGTAATCCAAAGATTAGAATACAGTCTAAGAAACTATACAAAATTTGTCTAAAACTATCTTTTTATATTACAATTAATTCTTTGTTTAGGAGCATGCGTGTTATTGCTATTATTTGTAATTTGTGGAATCACCATATATTGTGGCAACATAGTATTTGATACTGTGAAATGTACTACAATGCGAAAATATTTAATGATGAAATATGGCAGTGTATGTATTATATTGTGTTTTATGTGTATGCCATTGTTTGATGAATATTCCATTATTGTGTATCTTTATTCTTTTTTTGATTCTCCAAGTATACTTTGCGTATGGCTTGCTATACTTTTGGCAAGTCAATATATAAGTCGTGATTATATGATTGCCAAATATAATCGCAATATGGTGTTTCCATACAAATACAACCAACTACCGACTTGTGATAACATTGCAACATGCTGTTTTGATAATTTATGTTATAAATGGCAAAATTCACACTTTTTTACCATTTCGCATTTTTGGTCATTTGTTGTATTAATATGGTATGGTTTTATTGTATATGGCAACACTTTTGGTTTGTTGCATTTTGACTTGTATCATGCAAATATTTGGATTCATGCTATTTTTACATTTGTTTTTGCGGCTATTATTTTTGTCATAGATAAAAGTTTTGGTATAGTCATTTTATTAAGTCTTGTTGTATTTGCCTGCAGCACAAATACTGATATGAGTATTTTTGAAATTATCATTTGCCCATATTTGTGGGTTTTTAGTATATTCTTTGTGGTTACAAAAATATGTATTTGTATTTATAAGTTTTTGATATGGTAATCATATAGCGATATTTGGAATACATATTGCTTGTAGCTTTTTGTAAGCAGTGTGTCTATAATTTTATAGATTGCTTCTTATGTTAATTTTTGTTGTTTCTAGTTTTTTGAGTTTTAGGCTTGAAAAATAATAATATGTGTGCTTGGCTTTCGCATTCATATTTTGGTTATCAGCTTGAAATGTGCTCTATTAGTTTTTATGTTAGTTTTCCTTGTGTTTCCCAAAATTTTTGGGTCCAACATCTTGGTATGAATTTATATTGTTTTGTGTATTTAGGTGCAAGCAAGTATGCAATACAATATAAATAGCTAAGGTAGCAAACGATGAAAAATATAGAAGATTATAAGGAAGATGAATTGTTGAATAAAATTACAGGATTGTACCATATCGTTACTGCCTTAGCTCCAATTCTTATAAAGAAATTTTGGAATCCAATAAAGTTAACAAAAATTGCTACACTTGGTTTGCAATTAAAAAAAATACTTGCACAATTTGATGCTACACAATCGCAAAGAGAAAAAATTGATTTAGGTATATTGGCATTACAACGTATTCTGCAATTTAGAAAAGAGAATCCAGAGCAATTTAATGAAATCATTGATTCTCTTGATGAAATAGTGCAACAATATCAGCTTGATTCTAATGCAACAAATATAAAGAATGCTATCGATGCAATACTAAAAGATTAAAGATTTCATATTTCAACATATCTCAAATTGTTTTTATATTTAGCTTTATTTGCATTAGTAATTCATACAAAGAGGTCAAAATGGCAAAGAAGAAGATTATCAAACAAACAGATGACAAGGAGTTATCACAATCACTAGGGAATTTTGTAGAGAATTTAGACGATATTCGGGCTCAAACACAAATCAATGAGAATTCAATTTATCAAAAGAATCTTCATGCTTTAAGCTATCGCGATCCTTTGCTATTTTATAATTTGCTTGGTATTGAAACAAATGTGAATTACGAAGTTTTTATGGGTAGCGATAGTGCAAATTTTAATATCATAGATATTGTTAATAACACCCCATTGTATAGCGGTGATCCATTACAAGAAAATCTTGCTTGTTTGGATAAATATGAAATATATCGTTATTATCCTTATTTGTATTGTTATGGATTAGGGAATGGAATCTTATATTCTATGATGCTTGGCAATGAGGTTTTAAAACGTATCGTTGTTATTGAACCAGAGCTGGAAATTATTTACATCGTATTGAATCTCATTGATTTTAGTGAAGATATTTTTAATAATCGGCTTATTCTGTTGCATTCCCCATCGTGCAATTATCATATGATTAATTCTTTGTTTGATATGGATAAATTTTCAAAAGTGTATTCTAAAGTATATGATTTGCTAGTGCCAAACATCTATTATGAGAAATATCAAGATGAGATTATACGTATTAATAAAGACTTTGTGTCAGCCATTGAGCATAATGTAGTAAGTGTTGGGAATGATACACGTGACGCTATTATTGGAATCAAACAACACATTGAGAATATGAAGTACTCCCTTTTTTCACCATCCCTTGTTGAGATTCACAAAAAATTAAAAGGTAGAGATACGGCAATAATCATAGCAACAGGACCAAGCCTTTATAAACAACTTGACCAGCTTAAAAAGATTGCCCCTTATGCTACTTTATTTTGCATTGATGCAAGTTTTCCCATTCTTTATAAACATGGTATAAAACCAGATATCGTTTTTTCATTAGAACGTGTGAAAGAAAGTGCAAAATTTTATACTGATACACCAAAAGAAGCTCAAGAAGGTGTTATTTTTTCACTTACTTCTATTGTGCATGAAGATACTATACAGGCTATCACAAATGGAGTGCGGCAATTTAGCTTTCGTCCATTTGGTTATACTACTTTGTTTAATTTTCATGAGTATGGCTATTTGGGTATTGGTATGAGTGCTGCCAATATGGCATATGAACTTGTCGTGCATTCACAATTTAAACGATGTATTATAATTGGACAAGATTTAGCTTTTGGAGAAGATGGCACATCACATTCTAAAGGTGCGGTATATGGAGAGAATGAAATTAAACCAAAAAAACAGAAAATTTTTGTTGAAAAATATGGTGGTGGTGGAGTTGTTGAAAGCACCGAAGTGTGGAAATTATTTCTTAATTTCTATGAAAAAGATATTACCAATACACCCTATAAAATCGAGGTTATTAATGCTACAGAAGGTGGGGCAAGAATAAAGGGTACAATTGAAATGCCTTTTACAGAAGCATGCAAATTGATTCCAAAAATTAAGAAAAAACCTATTATCCTAAGGTCTCCAAGCAAAGTTATATCAAATAAAAATCTCAAAAAAGCAATAGAAGTTTGTAAAAATTGGATTGACTACGGTGAAATGCAGCAAGAGAAAGTTGAGGGAGTATTTTTAGAACTTGTAGAGTTTTTACAAGAGATTGAAGAACTCAATAGGAATAATGAATTAGAAAAATTTAATTTTGCAACGATGGATAAGCTTGTAGATTCTATTGATGAAATAAAAGACATGTTTAATTCACGCGTATTCCATGATTATTTTACAGATGCTTTGCAGTCTTACATATTTCATCAAGAATTAGATATTGCACAATTATTGGTGCGACCAATAAAAAATGATGATGACAAGAAAGCGAAAGAACTAGAATGGTTATATTGTCATAGATATTGGCTCTTTAGTTTAGCTGGTGGCATAGACACAGTAGTAACAGTTGTGCGTCAAGCATTGGAATATCTTACAGGTAAAAAGTATGTTAGTCAAAAAGATAAGGAAAAAGAAAAAGGGAATTCAAAAAACAATACATAATTACCTTAATCATTTAGTATTACATTAATCATTTAGTTTTAATGACTTTAGTACTTTTATGGTAATTTTAAGCTTTTTTTAATTTTTTCATTGTATAATTATAGACTTTTATGGCTCGATAGCTCAGTCGGTAGAGCAAAGGACTGAAAATCCTTGTGTCGGCAGTTCGATTCTGCCTCGAGCCACCATGTTTAGACTCCATGCAATCAAAAGATTGCAATACAAAAATTATCTTAATTTATACTTTTATTGAATATTCAAGCAATTTTTACAAAATAATCTACAGAATCATTATATTCTAATGTATCGTAACTACTAAGTCGCGTAGTTAATTTAGTTTTTTTGTACATGAATACACTTTTGCCTTTATAGTTTGGTGTTATTGATAAATTTTTTATTGTCACACATTTTTTTGGTATTTTGGATATTTGGTAATAAATATAATCTTAAAAGCAAATATTCTATCATTTTATGCCCAACTCATTAAATTCTCTATATCTATCACAGCCAGATTGATAGCCATAATCACAAGCTTTTCCATAATATTCTTTTGCAATCGATTCGTGATTTTTAATATCCATCTTATTATGATAGATAACACCTAAATTATAGCAGCCTAAAGCATCTTTGCCACTACAAGCTTGTTTATAAAAACCGCTTTCTTTATCAATACTTTGGCGTACACCTTCACCGTTACCATATAAAATACCTAAACCGTAACAACTCGGACTATATTTCTGTTTGCATGACATCTCATAGTATTGTCTAGCACGAAAATAATCTTTTAAATAAAAATAATACATATCAGCAACATTGCCACAACTTGCTATGTTGCCGGATCCGCATGATTTTTCAAAATAAGGCAATGCCTCATCATACCGACCTGCAAGCGTATAAATCATTCCTACTGTATCACATTGTTCGTTATAACAGTTTTGTGCAGAGACCAGCCCATTGTTAATGAGGAAATCGCAAGCATTAACATTGTTTTGCATACAAAAGTTATATGTGTATTGCCATTCTTCTTGAGTTAAAGGGCCATAAATTTCTGCATAAATATCAGAAAAAAAACCTAAGAAAGCTATACAAAATCTTAAAATATATACTTTAATGTGTTGCAATGCTCATCTCCATAAATTCTATATTAATTTTAGTTACGGGAGCCTTTTGGAATCTTTCATGTAATCAGGCAAGACAAAAGATTGTGTGGCAAATCATAACGTAAAATGTTAAGCAATACATAATCGGTTTTCTATGTAATATTTTAAACATCGTTTAAAAAGGGCAATACTAAAATTGAGCAAACTCCTGCAAGATTTGATAAAAAATCAGAAATGATAAAATTATTATATATTATTTTTATTTTTTGAATTTATTAAGACTGGTTTTATTAGATAATTAGTGATAGTGTGATTTATTGTAAATTATAAGGTTGTGTTTGGATTTTGACAAAAGATTCAAAAGTTATCACAAAGAATCATTAAATCCAAGCATACCTTAACCAATGTTTTTTGTTGATTCACTGTTTATATTTATATATCGCGTGTAAAATTGAAACAAAATAAAGCTCAAAAATTGTGATAATGTTAGAAATGAAAGAAGGCATCAAAATAAAATATACATTAAAATTTCTCAAAGTAGCCATGAATACATAATAATTATCCCAAATTACGATAATAAATAAAATTATTTTGGTATAAAATTATAATTTTTGTCATTGATATTTTTGGTTAGCTTTCTCTTTTTGTTGTCTATGGTTTGGTGAGACATGCTGGTACTTTTTTAGAATCTAGAATTATGGAATCTAGACTTTGATAAAAAATGTCATTTTATCATATGCATCAAGTACCATTTTGCATTATTACAATCTGCCATTACAATGTATAGCGGAATCAGAGATATAAAAAATCTTAAATATTGCACTAAAGCCATATATTGTCAATTTTAAATGTTTTTACATGCAAAGAGCATTGATATGGAATATTCTTTGCATAATCTGTAGCTAGACTACTATTGGCTTAAAAATGGACTGATGTTTTAGCAAAAAATACGATTTTTTGCTAAAATTCTAGATATATTAAAATTTGAGCAAGAGTATTCCTAGATACCTAACGCAAGGTTAAGATTTAATGAATGAAAATCAAGCAAAAAAACTAGAATCCATGATAAAAAATAAAACAAATACAAAATATATTGCCGTTACTTCAGGTAAAGGTGGTGTAGGAAAATCTACTATTAGTGCCAATTTGGCTTATAAGCTTAGTAAACTTGGATTTAAAGTTGGTGTATTCGATGCAGACATTGGACTAGCAAATCTTGATTTAATCTTTGGAATAAAAGTAGATAAAAATATTTTACATGCACTCAAAGGGGAAGTGAATATTGATGATGTTGTGTATGAAATTGAGCAGAATCTATATCTTATTCCCGGTGATAGTGGTGAAGAGATTCTAAAATATGCTAACGATAATTTAAATTTGATAGAGAATTTTATTCAAGAGAGTACCATTTTGGATACACTCGATTTTTTAATAATTGATACAGGAGCTGGAATCGGACCTCTTAATCAATCCACACTACAAGCTTGTGAACATATTATTGTTGTTACCATGCCAGATCCATCAGCCATTACCGATGCTTATGCAACAATTAAACTTAATGCTGCCACAAAGAATCAAATATTTATGATAATTAATATGTGTAAAAGCCAAAAAGAAGCGTTAGCGGTTTTTGACAGAATGGAAAATATTACAAAAAAGCATATCCCTAATCTCACATTAAAATATCTTGGTGGATTAGAAAATAATGTAGCAGTTAATAAGGCTACACGTAATCGTGCATTGATTGCAAAGGTTGAGCCTCTTAATAGTGTTTCTATTGGTATTGGCGATATTGCTGCACTCCTAACACATGAAATCACAGATATGGAACACAATATGCTTTTAGAATCAAAAGGATTTAAAAGTTTCTTTAAACGTATGTTAGGTTATTTATAAGGTTTAGAGAATTATTACAAAGGATTGCTAGTGTTGAAACAAGATAATTATATAAGTTTTGCGATTGTGGTAGGTTTTTTTCTTGGTCTGATTTTTGGTGTTGCAAAATTTGATGAGCCAGAGCTTATGGTATTATGGACTATTCTTTCTACTATGGGAATCTATCTCATTACGATAGTATGCGTATCTGTATATTATCTCCTTACGGATTCTAATGATGCAAAGCTTCATAAAGAAAAATTAGAAGAAAGTCTAGAATATTATCGTAAGGAGTTTGACAGAAAAGAACAAGAAGTTCAAAATATTCGTAATTTTATTAAGGGTTTGCAAGGCACAGAATCATAGACAGAATCGTAGTCGCGTGTAGTATGGATAAAAGGAAATGTAATGCAACAAGCGTTAAATACAAATTTAAAGGGGCAAGATGCTTATAGTCAGTACCTTAAAAATTCACAAAATGAACTGGCTTTGCAATATTTACCTGCCGTGAAGGCTATGGCTTTTAGATTGAAAGAGAGATTGCCGGGTTCTATTGACATGAATGACCTTGTATCCATTGGCACAGAAGAGTTAATTAAACTAGCAAGACGATATGATTCTAATAAAAATGACTCATTTTGGGGTTATGCAAAAACACGTGTAAATGGTGCCATGCTTGATTATTTAAGGACGCTTGATATTGTTTCACGTTCTTCTAGAAAGCTTATTAAAGCCATTGATGTAGAAATTTCACGTTATTTTAATGAATTTGAGGAGGAGCCTAGCAATGAATACCTCGCTCAAATTTTGAATGAAGATATTGAAAAAATTCATCAAGCAAGATTAGCAAGCGATATTTATACAATTGTGCCACTTGATGAACAATTTAATGCCCTAGAAGATGTAGATATTTTACAATATTGTGAGAAAAAGGAGCTTATGGAATTAATTCATAAGGTTTTATCAAGACTTACAGAAAGGGAGCAATTAATAATCCAGCTTTATTATTTAGAGGAATTAAGCCTCAATGAAATAAGTGAGATTCTAGATATTACAGAATCGAGAATATCACAAATTTCTAAAGAGGTAATCAGAAAAATTAGAAAAGAAATAGGAGAAGCGAATGGCTAAGATTCTAAGTCAAGAAGAAATTGATTCCCTACTTAATGTTGTTGATGAAGAAGGGGCGGTTGATGAGGCAGACCAAACTGAAATAGTCGCAGAAAAGCAGATTGTTGTTTATGACTTTAGAAGACCAAATAGGGTAAGCAGAGAGCAGCTAAGAAGCTTTCGTTCTATTCACGATAAAATGGCAAGGAATCTTTCTAATCAAATATCTGCAATTATGCGTTCTATTGTTGAGATTCAGCTCCACAGTGTTGATCAGATGACTTATGGTGAATTTTTAATGAGTTTGCCTACGCCAACAAGTTTTAACGTATTTTCTATGAAGCCTATGGATGGAGCTGGTGTCTTAGAGATTAACCCTAGTATTGCTTTTCCTATGATTGACAGATTGCTTGGGGGAAGAGGAGACCAATATGATGATACAAGAGAATTTTCAAATATTGAGTTAAATCTTTTGGATACAATCTTACGTCAAATTATGCAAAATCTCAAAGAATCTTGGGCAGCTGTAGCAGAAATATTTCCAAGTATTGATGCTAAGGAATCAAGCCCTAATGTTGTGCAAATCGTTGCACAAAATGAAGTTGTTGTTATGGTGGTTATGGAGATAGTCATTGGGCATAGTAGCGGCATGATGAATATTTGTTATCCTGTTATTTCGCTTGAAACCATTCTTAGTCGTCTAGCAAGTCGTGATTTAATGATGAGTGAAACGAGTAGCAAAAAATCAAGAAATAGAGAATTACAGGCTTTAATTGGTGGGGCTGATGTGCATATTGCAGCAATGCTTGGCAGCACACAGTTGAGTCTTAAAGAAGTTTTAGAATTGCAAGTTGGTGATGTTATCATGCTTGATAGGGTAGCCGATGATACTGTGACTGTGAGTGTTGATGGTAGAGATAAATATCGTGCAAAAATTGGATTGCAGCGATTCCGAAAGACTATACAGATTCAAGATGAAATTAAAACAGAAAAAGACCAAGTCAAAGAAATGATTGAAATGCTCGAAGCACAAAGAAAAAGTAAAGTCAGTGATTTACAAGATGAAGGAATAGGAAATGAATGATTTTATAGAGCTTTTTATTCAAGAAATGGTTGCAACTATTGATGGCATGATGGGGCGAATCGCAGTGGTTACTCACAAGGAAGATGTGGGTGTATCTGATGATTTGCTTACTAATCCTTTTGGCATGGTGCATATAAATGTGCAATTAAGCGGTGCTACTGTAAGCACTATGGCATTTATTATGCCAGAAGATTTAGCTACTGCATTGCCTGATTTAATGATGGGTGGAGAGGGAAATACTGGCAAAGAAGTTATGGATGATGATGATAAGGATGGATTAAAAGAGGTTTTTCAATCTATTACGGGAGCTTTAGCTACTGCATTGGGTGGACAGGACACATTGCCACATTTTAGCTTTTCTATTGCAGGTGTAGAAAATGTAGAATCTGCAGGGGCTTTAAATGATTATCAGCAAGCTAGTCGTTTTGATGTTAGGATAGATTCTGTAAAGTCTGAGTTATTCATGCTTACAAAAACAGATTTGCTTTCACACACTCCAAAAGTTGCCAGTACTGCTGCAAGCACCCAACAGAATGCACCAAAAGATGTGAGTCTTAGCGATAAAGAGATGCGCAATATTGGTATGCTACTTGATATAAGCTTAAATGTAAAAGTGAGAATAGGGCAAAAGAGAATGCTCTTAAAAGATGTTATTTCTATGGATATTGGGAGTGTTGTGGAGCTTAATCAATTAGCAAGCGATCCGCTTGAAATACTTGTCAATGATAAAATCATTGGAAAAGGTGAGGTTGTGGTAGTAGATGGAAACTTTGCGATACAGATTACAGAAATTGGTTCAAAAAGGGAACGCCTAGAAAGTATTAGGGGATAAATCAATCATAATACAAACATGGGTGTTTGTCAAGTCAGCTTACAACCATTACGCTAAACAATTGAAAGTTTGCAATATGGGACTTACTTCATTTATCAAAGCTCATTGATTGTTAGTATGCAATAATACAAGAATTACAAGCAACACAATGTGAGTAGTATAAAGTTTCGAGACCAAGACAATCTTGCTTATTACAGATGTTTGAAGGTTCAATGAAATGCTAAGAAATACATATTATTTTGTGGGAGCATAGCGTTATTTTAATCTAAAGCTTTTAGATTGAGTTCTATAAATTATGGTTTATATGCTATAAGCAAAAATATGGTGTTATTGTGTCTTAGTAAATATATTTGGAATATTATATATAGATTACAGTAATTTATCGTATGGACATTTATGTTGATATTTTTGCAGTATCACATCCTGATTTACTAAGAAATAGCTGCATTTTGAAATACTCTATCGTCTTCTTAAGCCCTTCTTCTAGCTGCACACTCGGGCTAAAGCCCAATTCGCTTTTAGCCAAACTAATATCTGGCTGTCTTTGTTTGGGATCATCTTGAGGCAGAGGATAAAAGCGAAGTTGCGAGTGAGATTCTGTTAGCCTTATCACATTTTGAGCCAATTCTAAGATAGTAAATTCATTGGGATTACCGATATTTACCGGACCATAGAATCCATCTCTACTCTCCATAAGAGCTATCATACCATCGATTAAATCACTCACATAGCAAAAACTTCGCGTTTGACTCCCATCACCATAAATACTAATATCCTCGCCCCTCAAAGCTTGGATTATAAAGTTACTCACCACGCGTCCATCATTTGGGTGCATTCGCGGACCATAGGTATTAAAAATCCTCATCACCTTGACATTGACATTATGCTGCCGTTGGTAGTCAAAAAAGAGTGTCTCCGCACATCGCTTTCCCTCATCATAACATGCCCGTATCCCGATAGGATTCACCGCTCCGCGATAGCTCTCTACTTGCGGGTGGATCTCTGGGTCGCCATAGACTTCAGAGGTAGAAGCCTGCAAAATCTTAGCTTTTGTGCGTTTAGCAAGTCCTAGCATATTAATCGCTCCCACCACAGAGGTTTTGGTCGTCTGCACAGGGTCAAACTGATAATGCACGGGGCTTGCCGGACAAGCAAGATTATAAATCTCATCTACCTCCACATATAGCGGGAATGTTACATCATGCCGCATAAACTCAAAGTTTGGATTCTCTAATAAATGCAAAATATTGCGTTTTGTGCCAGTGAAAAGATTATCCACGCATAGCACCTCATGCCCTTGTCCTAGTAGTCTCTCACATAGATGTGAACCCAAAAACCCTGCCCCGCCTGTAACGAGAATCTTTTTTGTTATCATTACTTTATTACCTTAATAATAAATTTATTTGTATAAAACTTCTTTTTTCACGCCTATTTGGTAGTATTCAAAGCCGCTAGATTCTAGGTTTAGCGTGTGGTAGATATTGCGTCCATCAAAGATGATAGGAGATTCTAAAAGTTTGGCGATCTCCTCAAAATCCGGACTTCTAAACTCTCGCCACTCGGTTACTAGCACCATTGCCACGCAGCCTTTAAGTGCGTCGTATTTGCTTGTAGCAAAAGTGATAGAATCTAGCACATCGCTAAGGTAAAATTTCGCTTGCTCACACGCCTTGGGGTCATATGCCTGCACCTTTGCTCCACGCGCGATAAGCTCACGCACTAGCACTAGGGAGCTTGCCTCACGCATATCATCAGTCTCTGGCTTAAAGGCTAGTCCCCAAATCCCAAAGCTCTTGCCACGCAAATCCTCCCCAAAACGCGCACAGATTTTCTCTACCAAAAGCCTCTTTTGTGCGGCATTGACAGCATCGATGGCTTGTAAGATTCTAGGTGTGTAGTGAGAATCTAGCGCGACTTTCTCCAATGCTTTAACATCTTTAGGGAAGCAGCTCCCGCCATAGCCACAGCCCGGATAGATGAAGCTATATCCAATGCGTGAATCTGACCCAATCCCAAGCCGCACATCATTGATATTCGCCCCCACACGCTCACAGATTTGACTTATTTCGTTGATAAAGCTGATTTTTGTGGCTAACATAGCGTTTGCGGCGTATTTAGTCATCTCGGCAGATTCTATACCCATAGCGATAAATCTATCGCTTTTAATGAGAAAAGGTGCATACAGAGCTTTCATAATCTCTAAGGCTTTAGCAGAATCTGCCCCCACCACCACTCTATCTGGGCTCATAAAGTCCTTTATCGCTACGCCCTCTTTGAGAAACTCTGGGTTACTCACGACATCAAATTCTATTTGTGCGTTGCGTTTTGCCAAGCCCTCTGCGATGATTGCACGCACCTTGCGTGCTGTGCCTACTGGCACGGTGGATTTATCCACGATCACAGCATAATTTTGCAAATGCGCACCTATATCCTCTGCCACCGCACATACATAGCGTAAGTCCGCACTGCCATCTTCGCCCATAGGCGTACCAACAGCGATGAAAACCACCTCTGCATTGCCTAGAGCCTGTGCCTTATCGGTGGTAAAGCACAGATTGCCCTGTTTGTGGTTATCACGCACCATAGATTCTAAGCCGGGTTCATAGATGGGGATAATGCCTTGTTTGAGTTTATCAATCTTTGTAGAATCTACATCAAGACAGATGACATTATTGCCCATTTGTGCAAAGCACGCTCCAGCCACGAGCCCTACATAGCCACTGCCGATGATCGTTACACGCATTTTAGCTCCCTTTTGTGCGATAAAGGCGAATATTATAGCATAATTTATAATGCTTCTCAATGCGTAGAATCGAAGAATCTTTGAAATATAATTATTGTTATAGAATCTTAAAGCCCAGAATACATTGCAGAATCTCTTAAGTCTAAAGTTAAGAATATAAAGTCGCAATAAACGCGAGGTAGGGATCCAATCCCCCCACGAATAACAAGGATTTACATTGCAAAAAGAAAATTCCATTACAATATAATGTTTTGCATATTGATACATTTTTCTCAATGAAATTAAAAAATAAAAAATAAAATCAAAAATTATAACAAAAATAATAATACCCCATATTTCTAGATTTTGTGTAAAGTATAAAAATTATGTAACTGTAACTATGTTTAGATTCACAAATCTTTTATGATTTATTTTGTAATATATGTTAGAATTCAAAAGATTTGTTATTAAGGAGATGGGTGTGAAACAAGGAATACTTCTTCTTTTATTTTTCATTTCTATAGGTTTTAGTCAAGATAAACATGAATATATCATTGATACTTCTCACTCAAGTGTTGCTTTTGCTATCACACACTTGAGCGTGGCAGATACCATTGGTATTTTTGAAGATTTTGAAGGACGGTTATTTCTTGATGATAAAAAAAATATAACGCTTGTTGGCAGTGTTAAGATACCGAGTATTAACACATTTAATAATGCACGCGACCAACATTTACAAAACTCTGAATTTTTTAGCTCTCGTGTTGCCACACTGGAATCTATTCGCTTTAAAGATAATGTATTATATGCTAATCTCACTATAAATGGCATAAGCAAAGAGATTCCCTTTAATGTAATCATTACGGGACCGATACGCAATCCAAACCTTGATAAGAAAAAGTCTGTTACGGTAAACCCCCTTATACCACAAAGCATACCAGACAATCCAGTATTTCAGCTACCCGATAGTGCAAATGATAATTGTGGCTGCTATGTGAGCTATGGCGATAATGTAGTTGGGATAAAATTGCAAGGAAAAATCAATCGCTTTGACTTTAATGTTGCACATCATACACCAAAAGAATTTTTGGGTAAATATATAGATATTACAATTATACTTGAAGCATCAAGATAAATCCTATTCACTAAATAGACACTTGGGACTTCTTGCTATTCTATTAATTGCGGATATTCTGAGAGCCTTACGGGTATTTTATTGTTTTTTAATTGTAAGAGACTAAACGGTATCGCTTCTTGTATAACCATATTTCAAATCACAGTCATTTTATGTTTAAAATCAAAGTGTAGTTAATTGTCTGTTTAACTTTGTTTTTAGTTAAATTCTTTGCTTAATTCTCACACTAATAAATACAAATTTAGTGAGATAAGGCTAGAGAATAAAAAGCAACGTTATTTTTATGTGCTATGTATTATACTTTTGTGTGATTGCTTCATTATTGGAGAGGCTCTCTTGTATGTCTTTGACTTCTTTCATAATATAAAAAGCATTGGTTGAAAGTGTAGTATATTTCTCTTTCGAATAGTGTAATTCTTGCAAGATTCTTTGTGCCTCTTTATCCTCTTTAGAAGATTCTTACTATACATAAGTGGCATAAATTTATATGTGAATTTTATGATTCTATAAGATTTTGGAATCTAATCCCAAAACCTAAATGCTATATTTTTTGATTAATGCAAGATAGTATTGCAATAAAGATAGTGTTAAAGTAATTTGTTGTCTATAAACTAAACGATTCTTCATTGTATTTTATGTATGACTCAATAAAATCATGAATGTGGCATAAGAATATCATACAAGGCTTTCATTTTATTGCAAGTCTCAAAATATTCTGTGTTAGGATTAGAATCAATAACAATTCCAGCTCCAGCCTGTAGATAATACACATTATTGACAAATACCGTTGAACGTAGGGTAATAGCAGAATTTATATCTCCATTTTGTTTAAAATACAAAATAGCCCCGGCGTAAATAGATCGATTATGCGTTTCATAATCATGTAACTTATTGATGGCTTCAATCTTTGGAGCACCGCTCACAGTGCCAGCAGGAAAACATGCCTTAAAACAATCGTTTGATGTTTTATCATCTGCTATTATCCCACTTACTTCTGAAACAATATGCATAACCTCTGAATATTTCTCTATAATTTTATAAGCATTAAGCTTAACACTTCCAATTTTTGCATTTTTTCCAATATCATTTCTTGCTAAATCAACCAGCATGAGATGTTCGGCATTTTCCTTATCATCAGCCAAAAGATCTTCTTCTAATATTTTGTCCTCCTGTAGATTCTGCCCTCGCTTTCTTGTACCAGCAATGGGTCTTAGTATTTGTACAGAGTCTTTACACTGCAGCATGACTTCAGGACTAGCCCCAATAATCTTAAATTCTCCAAAATCCAAATAATACATATATGGACTTGGGTTTTGGCGACGCAGAGTTTCATAAAAATACAGCGGATTCATATTGCTTTGTATAGCTACACTTCGACTTAAAACACATTGTAAAAATGTTCCTTTATAGATTTCATCTTTTATGATAGAGACATGTTTTTCATACCATTCTTGGGAATCTTCATAAATAATTGTAGATTCTAATGTGGTATTGTTAGTAAAGATTGGAGTATGTGTGTGAATGCTATGCGATAGAGAATCTCTGCATTGTTCTATTAACTTTTTAGCTCCAACTTCACAACCATTATATCCATTTGCAATAATATACATTTCATCATAAAGATGGTCAAAAATAATAGTTTCTTTTGGGAATACAAGCATAGCTTGTGGAGCATGATAAAGGCTTGGTTTATTAAAAACTACTTTTTCACACTCACTGAAAAATTCGTATCCAACGAAACCAAGTCCCCCTAATGGCAATGGGAGATCCTCTAGCTCTTTTGGTATCTGCGGATAACATTGTCGTAACTCTTGTGCTAATGAGAGAAAATCAAAATTTATCTGTCTGTCTCGTGTGGGCTGTTTAGAATCCTGCTTAGTGTTTTGATTGTTGCAATATAATTTTTGTTGTAGAGTCTGTAAAATAGGAGGTAAGTTTGGATATGATTCTAATTGTGCTATATTATATTTTTGGTTGTTATGAAAATCTTGAAAAAAATATTGTACATGCTTTGTGTTTGGTTGTGCCATATCACTATACTCTTTTGATAGGGCAAAATTCAGAGTCTTTATTATAATGGAATAGCGCCCTTTGCCACTTAATAAAGAAGCCGATTCTAATAAAAATCGTGCAGATAGCCCCTTATATACCGCAAGAGGTGTGTGCATATTCGCGTTAATGCAGATATAGGCAAAATCCATAATTATCCTTTAACAATCACAAGATACGAATATCAAAATTCTAACAAAAAATATAAGATTATACAACATCTGAAGTTTTAATCCACACATTATCATACAAATAGTAAAAAAACTTACATTTTTGAGCATTTAATTTTTATAAAATCTTTGTTGATTATCATTAATATTTATCGCTTATAAAGCGATGAGTGCTGTGTTTTGGATATGTGATGCCGTTTAATGTGGTTGCAGTATTGAAAGCTTGTAGATTGACTGATTTTTTGACTGTGTCAGATTCAGATATATCGTAGCCTATCAATAACGATAATATTTTGGTGGTTTTAAGCTCTGTATATAATCAAATGGTGTGATTCATGCCGGAAAATATGTCTTCGTCTTGGAGTATACATGAAAGTTTTAGGTATTCTCAGTGAGAGAAATATCGGGACCATATAAGTTAAAGTAAGAAAATATCAAAATGAGTGTATAATTCTATACAAGCTTTCAAAATTTTTGCTTAATCATGAAATAAGTAAGGAGATAACATGGCAAATGCAATTAGAATCTTGTTTGGTGTAAGTGATACTGAAGAGTGTCGTAAGGCGATACCATCAATTATTAAACTTTTTGCAAGGCGTAGTGAAATTGAATTAACCTTGCTACATGTTACACCAGAAACTATCGTATTAGCAGAAAGTGGGATTGTGGATTATGCTTCTTTAGAACATGTGCAAGAGGAAGAATCGAATGAAATTTTACGTGAATTTGCAAGTGTCTTTAATAAAGAAGGTATTGCTTGCAAAAAGATTCTAAAAAATGGCAATCCCATTGATATTGTACTTGAAATTGCTCATGAGTATGATTTACTTGTAATTGGTGCAAGCGAGTCATCAATGTTACATAGGATTTTTAATTCACATCAAAATAGCTTTATTAATTCCTCACCCATACCTGTTTTAGTAGCAAAATAAACACATTGCGATTCTAATGCCGTTGATTTACTGAATCTAACATCATTATAACGGGTGCTTACTCTATGATAAGTATACTAAAGCTATATTATTTGGAATATGAGTTAGCAAGTTAAAATATAAATTTATATCCTAAAGAAATGCGGACTGGAGCATAGATTTCGCCAAATGCCTTGTCAAATGCTTCGATACTCCATGTAATAATTGGAATTTGTGTTGTTATATCGATTCTATTATGTTCCCCGATACCAAATGAAAGCCCCACTCGACCGATAATTGGAATTTCTCCTTTGCTTACAGGTCTGACTAAAAGCTGAAATCCACTTCCTACACCAGCAAATATGCCAAATGAAAAATTATTGTTGTTAAAAAAGTTTAATATAGCATCAACGCCTAAATTGAGTTCAGCAGTTTTAAAAGATCCGATATAACCTGCACCGATAAACCATCGCAATCCAAAATAATCTCCAAAGAAATGTTGTGTTCCTATGTTTAACCCAGCATAGAAATTAGAATCTCTTGTATTTTCAAAAGCGGTACTAACCCAACAAATATGAGTTATGAGACACTGTTTTAAAATATCCCAGATCATATCCACCATCTATACCAACAAAAAGTTTTGCTTGCATCACAGCAACACTTATTAAACCTGAAAGCATTATTTTTTTCATTAATCTATCCTATGTGAAAGTTATTAACTGAGAAAAATATCAAGAAAATTATATCAAAAATCATCGAAGGAAAAATATTTTGATTACCATCAAATACATTTTGCATATAATGTGCTACCAGAAACTTCTATAATCTTAACTGCTACAATTTTACCTATATCGATAAATTCATTTTGTATGGTAACCAAACGATTGGTATCGCTTCTACCTTCGCTGTATATTATATTGGGAGCATGCTTATTGTTGTCGATAAGCACTTCATGAACCCTACCTAGTTCATTTTGGCTGTTTTCTTGTAGAATTTCTCTGTGTCTTTCTTGCAATATGGTTAAACGTCGTTTTGCTGTATCAGAATCGATTCTGTTTTCATGATTCCAAGAATAGGCAGATGTATTTGGGCGAGGTGAAAAAATAAAACTATACATTGTATCAAAACGTACTGCTTCTAAAACACTCATGGTTTCATTAAAATCTTCTTCACTTTCACCTGGAAATGCAACAATAATATCTGTGCTTATACCAACATTTGGCACTCTACTCTTTAGATATGCAATACGATCGAGATACCATTCTTTTGTATATCCTCTTTTCATGTTTTTAAGGATCTTATTTGATCCACTCTGCAAGGGAATATGAATGCTTTTACAAATTTTTGGGTTTGATGCGAATTCATCTAAAAATTCATTATCCATGTGTAATGGGTGTGGGCTTGTAAAACGAATGCGTTCTAAACCATCAATGCTGCTTAATTCACGCAATAATTGTGTAAAACTGATTTTAGCATGTGGTATGCTAAAGCGAACTCCATAGTTATTAACATTTTGTCCTAATAATATGATTTCTTTTGTCCCAGCTTTTACGAGTTTTTGGGCTTCTTTGAAAATTAAATCAAATGGAATAGAAACTTCCTTGCCACGAGTAAAGGGGACGATACAATAAGTACATTTTTTATCACAACCAATAGAAATATTGATGAGAGACCTATATTTTTTTTGTCGAGATTCCGAAAATAAATATGTGCTATCATCATAATCTATATCTACTTCGACTGCCTTTGGTTTGTGAATAATGCTTGTAATTTTTGATATATTTCTTGCCCCTAGTACAAAATCTACATGTGGGGATTTCTTAATAATTTCTTGTCCCATAGCACTTGCCGTGCAACCGCAAATACCAATTTTTGCACTATTTTTTTTTAATTTTGCAAATTGTCCAATTTCGCTAAAAAGTTTTAATTCTGGTTTTTCACGCACAGAGCAAGTATTAATTAAAATAAGGTCAGCTTCTTGTGCATTTGATGTAAGATTGTATCCTTCTTTTTCTTGCAATTCGGCAATGATTTGTTCACTATCTCGAACATTCATCGCACAACCCAATGTTTCAATATAGAGCTTCATTGTAACCTCATTGTATCACTGAATATGGTATGTTTTTTTTGTCTACTATATTTCTAAATATTCATACAAAAACATGTTGGCAGACCTTATTTATGCAATCAATTGCGTTGAAAGACATTAATTTATCAATGTTTATGAATCTTGTGGATAATAATTAGCGATTGGTTCGGCAAGACTATAGTGTGGATATTTGATACTATCAAGAACAATTTGTGCCATTGTCAAGTTATCGAAATTAAAAACCAATGGTGCGAGAAAGTTGATTGTGGAACGTTCAATTGGGTTTTGCATTACCATAATATTTGCTGTTAAAATATTTTTGCTATTTTCCAAATCAAGCAAAAGTTTTAATGCCATAGGCACTTCAAATTCGTAGTCCCGTAACACAAAGGGGTTTACTAAAGTAAAGATTGGTGTAGAATCATTAGCATTTGTTAGACGTAAAAAAATATCATCAAGTTTCTCTAACTTCATTTTATCTACATATTCAAACCCTAGAATCGGTGATTTTACCTCAAAAATCATAATATTTCTCCAAGAAATTAACAAAATTTATTATAATGCAAGCCTCAATCTGGAATGTATGTTGAATTAAGGTTAAAAAAATTAATTTTACCAAAAAGTTTATAAATATGCAAAACATAACATGAATTTTTTATATAATATCAATATTTTTTTATGGAGTTTAAAATTGCACAACACAGCTTTTCATGCTACGTTATTATTTTCTATTATTCTATCCGTATTGCTTTTTTTTGTTTCGTGCAATAAAAATAAAGAAGTCGTTTATAATCAACCCGCAAGTTTTTGGTATGAGGGAATCTTTAGGAATATTCGTTTAGGAAATCTGGAAACCGCAGATAGCTATTTTTCATCATTGCAAAGCGAACACTTAAACTCTCCTTTGTTGCCAGAAGCTATGTTGGCATTAGGACAGGCTCATTTGAGCAATGAGGAGTATATATTATCAGATTTTTATTTTAAAGAATACATAAAACGTTATGGCAATGCAACCAATATTGATTATATTAGCTTCTTGCGGTTAAAATCACATTTTTATGCTTTTAAAAATGGCTCTAAAGATCAACAGTTTATGACTGACACCATTTTACTTATCCAAGATTTTATAGAGAAGTATCCAGAAAGTCGCTATCTTCCATTCGTATATGATATGGAAGTTAAATTTGTATTGGGACAAAACGAACTCAATAATGCTATCGCAAGAGTGTATGAAAAAAACGGACAAAAGGATGCAGAACAAATATATAGAGATAGAGTAGACATAGACTTACAAAATTCGACAAATCCAAAACCTTCAAAAATGCCATGGTACATGATACCTCTAAATTGGTAAGAGATTTTAATTACAAAGGAATTTTATGAATGAAGTAAAACCACAAAATGTAACATTACCTGTTATCGTAGAAGATGAGATGATTGTATTTCCTTTTATTTTTACGCCGATTTTTATTTCTGATAAATCAAATATTGCAGCAGCACAAAAGGCACAAGAAACGGGAGATAATGTGTTTGTTGTGTGTGCAAAAAATAATGCAAAAGACAATGAGACTCCATTTTATGATGTTGGAGTTATTGGTAAAATTATGCGTAAAGTGAGTTTGCCAGATGGCAAATTGCGTATTCTGTTTCAAGGTATTTCAAAAGGCAAAATTAACAATATCACAAATCTTGATCCCGTTGAAGCCGAAATATCCGTGATAACATATAAAAAATATGACCCGCATATAATTCAAGCTTTACTAGCAGTTTTTATAGAAAAGGTAAATGCTCTATCACATTTAACACAGAATATTACACCAGATTTATTGCTGAATATCGAAAATACCGATGATCCAAATAAAGCTGTGGACTTGGTAGCACCTATTTTACGTTTGAAAAAAGAGCAGAGTTACACTCTTTTTTCAAATGATGACACAGAAGAAAGACTTATGCTTGCTACACAAATGGTTTCGGAGGAAATAGAAACACAGAAATTACAAAAAGACATACGTTCTAAAGTTCACACAAAAATGGACCAGATTAATCGAGAATTTTTTTTAAAAGAACAATTAAAGCAGATTCAAAAAGAGCTTGGAATCGATAAACAAAGAGATGAGGAAATCGAGCAATATTATAAAAAACTTGAAGAATTAAAGCCGGGTATGCACGAAGATGCATACAAAGAAATAAAAAAACAAATTGATAGATTGAGTCGCTCTCACCCAGATAGTTCTGATGCTAATATGGTCCAAAATTATGTAGAATGGGTGCTTGAAATTCCATTTACAAGTACAAGCAGTAAGGCATTGAGTATTAAAAATGTTGAAAAGCAGCTTAACAAAGACCATTATTCCTTGTTAGAGCCAAAGGGACGTATTGTAGAATATTTCGCAGTAAAACAACTCCTAGAACAAAGAATGCGGTATGACCAAAAGATAGAATCGCAAGATTTAACAAAAGTTAAAAATCAGCCTACCAATAACATAACAAACAATGAGAATTTGCATCGCACTCCATTGCAACACAATAATTCTAATAAAAATGGCAATAAGATACAAGACAAACATAAAGGTACAATTCTTTGTTTTTATGGACCACCGGGAGTTGGAAAGACAAGCCTTGCAAACTCCATTGCTCTTGCATTAGGAAGACCACTTGTTCGTATTGCATTGGGTGGATTAGAAGATGTCAATGAATTACGGGGACATAGACGTACGTATTTGGGTTCTATGCCGGGCAGAATTATTCAAGGGCTTATAGATTCTAAGAAAATGAATCCTGTTATGGTGCTAGATGAAATTGATAAGCTTGTAAGAGGGGTGCGTGGCGATCCCACAAGTGTGTTGCTTGAGATTCTAGATCCGGAGCAAAACATTAGCTTTAGGGATTATTATACAAATTTTAATGTGGATTTATCGCAAGTGATATTTATAGCAACAGCTAATGATATTTCATTAATTCCAGCACCATTGCGAGATCGTATGGAATTTATTGAGATTACTAGTTACACACCACAAGAAAAATATGAGATTGCAAGAAAATATCTCATTCCTCAAGAAATTGCAAATCATGGATTACAGCCACATGAGATAAAGTTTAGTAAAGAGTCTATTGAAACCATTATCCATAATTACACAAGAGAAGCGGGAGTAAGGAATCTAAGACGTAGAATTGCTCAAATTATGCGAAAAATTGCTGTGAAGATTCTTAATCAAGAAACCAAAAGCGTAAATATTGGAGTAAAAAATTTACAAGAATATTTGAAAAAAACAATTTTTGAAATTGATAAAGCAGAATATAGCCCACGCATAGGAGTTGTAAACGGTTTGGCATGGACAGCAGTAGGTGGAGATGTCCTAAAGGTTGAAGCTCTTTCGTTGCTTGGTAAAGGCAATTTAAAATTGACTGGACAATTAGGTGATGTTATGAAAGAATCTGCTTATATTGCATATTCTGTCGTGAAGTCTCGTCTTGACAATGTTATGCAAGAAAAGGCATTTAAAGAAGATTCATTCACATTGTCTAAGAAAAAAGTATCTAAAACAAATAACGATTCGAATGACAAAAAAGACACAACACAAGAGACTCTTTATGCAAGTCCAACAGACAATCTTGATATTCATTTACATGTTCCAGAAGGAGCAACACCAAAAGATGGACCAAGTGCCGGTATTACTATAGCATGTGCCATTGCATCAGTATTGTTTAATAAACAAGCAAGACAAGATGTCGCTATGACAGGAGAGTTGAATCTAAGCGGAGAGGTATTGCCAATTGGCGGTTTAAAAGAGAAACTTATCGCTGCATATAAAGCCAATATACAAAAAGCGCTGATTCCGACAAAGAATTATAAGCGAGATTTGGAAGACATTCCTCTTGAAGTACAGCAAAATATTGAGATTATAGCAGTTAAAAATATTGATGAGGTTTTTAAACATGTATTAATTGAGAAATAAATGTAGCTCTATTTTGCTTAAAAAAACACAGTAGTCTAAGTTATTTAGCTTTTAAAGGCTATGTGATATACAATTTTTATTCTTTAAACACAAGAAAGAACAGTATTTGGAATATATAATTAAAATATTAAAATTCTAAATGAAATGTTATAACGATAAAGAAACATCATATTATATGTTTTTGTGATATTTTTTGTTTAATCTCATTAAACAAAAAATATACTTGAATTATGAAGATATGAGTAGTTGTTGACTCACTGGTTTATTATTGAGAATAGATATTGCTAATTAAGATGACATAATGATTTGTGTGCAAATAGACACATATTGCAAGGTTTTCTATAAATGAGACTTAGCAAATAAGACCCTGCCTTGTTTGTTACAGTGCTGTGTAATCTGTATAGATTCAAATTGTGATTACGTGATTAGCAACAGTATTGAAGTATTAATATGCAAAGAGCTATCGTTTTAAGCCATTAACAGTTTGTAACATAGAATCGGCAGTCTGAATACTTTTTGAGTTGGCTTCATAAGCCCTTTGTCCAGTAATCAAATCTGTCATTTCAGACACAAGTCGCACATTGCTTAATTCTAAAAATCCAGCTCTAATAGCACCTAATCCATCTTGTCCGGCTATACCTTCTATTGGTTCGCCACTTGCATTTGTATTCATATAGAGATTGTCACCCAAACCATGTAGTCCTGCTGGATTAACGAAATTTACTAGCTGAATTTGCCCTAATACTTCGGCTTGTCCATTATTGCCTAAAGTAACACTAACAGTGCCATCTGTGCCAATATTAATGCTTTGTGCTTCAGGTGGGACGGTAATTTGTGGTTGCACTAAATATCCTTCTGAAGTAACGATATTGCCTTGATCATCAAGTTTAAAATTACCGCTGCGTGTATAAGCAATGTTGCCATCTGGTAGTTGTATAGGAAAAAATCCTTTGCCCATAATGGCTAAATCAAGAGGATTTTCGGTTTCTTTCGGGCTACCTTGAGAAAAAATTCTATTAATAGCCCCTGTTCGAACACCTACACCCACTTCTATTCCTGTTGGAGTAAGAGTGGTTTCGCTCGTTTGTGTTCCTGCAAACTGTAATGTTTGGTAAAATAAGTCATTAAACTCTGCTCTCTGTCGTTTAAATCCTACCGTATTAACATTAGCAATGTTATTTGAAGTTGTGTCAATTTGTAATTGCTGCCCCAACATTCCTGTTGTTGCCGTATAAAGTGAACGCATCATGGTAACTATCCTTAGTTATTTAAAATTGCAATATATAAAGCAAAAGCTATGCCATTTTAATATTACAAATAAAATAATGACGATTTGTGTGTCTGACTTGTAATTGCCAAATATTCTATTTTAAGATAGCTTCTAACTTAATTATATTAAGTTATAATATGCCATTTTAATTCAAAGAATTTTTATTATTATGGCAAAGCAACGATATAAAACTTATCACAAGAATACATATAAACAACATGATGTTATACATACTGCTAACCGACACCATATTGTTAAACAAAAATTTATGATAACACGTGGAATTTACAAGGGTACTTCTCTTTTTTTAAACAGTGATAATACGACACGTCCAACAAAAGCATTGGTGAAAAAATCTTTTTTTGATGTTATGCAGGGGCAAATGAGCGATAAAATATTTATAGAATGTTTTGCAGGAAGTGGACAAATGGGCTTTGAATCTCTTTCTAATGGTGCTAAAAAAGTTATTTTTTTTGAAAAAGATATGTCCGCATTCGCAAATCTCACAAACAATATTAGACTTTTTGACACAATGTTGCAATCCCGCATACAACACATCAAAGATATAAATAATCAAGATTTATATATACCAATAGAATCTTATTGCATGGATTTTTTCTCTTCACTTCCGTTATTAGAATCATTAGCTAATGCTGAAAGCAGTAAGCCACGCAACAAAAAAACGGATTTTGGGGTAAAAAATGGTATAATGTCGAAACCTTTTTCTTTAAATCATTATAGAAACAACCATGCTAAAATTATTCTTTATCTTGACCCGCCTTTTAGTTGTCGAGATGGATTCCATGATATTTATACAAAAATTGTAAATTTTATTCAATCATTTAGTGAATCTTTGTTGCAAAAAGTCGATGTTATAGTTATTGAAAAAATGAGTATTGCTGAAATTGATAATAAATTGGGTCCTTTTTGTCTCAATAAAATAAGCAAATTTGGAAAAACGAGTTTAGTATATTTTAAAAAACATACTTAAGGAGCACATTATGGCAGAAGAAGAAAAACCAGCCGTTGAAGAAAAAAAAGGCAAGGGATTACTTTTTGTTATCATTGGTGTTGTTATTGCTGTTCTTATCTTAGTTGGTGTAGTAGTGTTTTTATTTATGGGAGGCGAAGAAGATGGCGACCATCATGGTGGAGGAGAACAGACTGCGACTGTACAAGTGGCTAATCTTACCCCCGAACAACAGGCGTTATTGCAAAATGAAGCATATAAAAATCCAAGAGCTATACAACCTTTAGAAAAAGATTTTATCATTAATCTCAAATCTCCCAATCCCGATGATATGCGAGAAGGTGGCTATGCTAAATTTAAAGCAACTCTTCTTTTAGATGATAAACACACCGTTAAAGAAGTCGAGGCAAAGCTTGATATTGTGCGTAATGTTATAACAGATGTTACAAGCGGATTTAGTGCATCAGAGCTACAAACTTTACAGGGCAGACGTAAACTTGCTAATAATGTCGCTACAAGCCTCAATACTGTTTTGACAGATGGTAAAGTTTCGGCTGTTGTTTTCCCAGATTTTATGTTGCAACCATGATTTATATTGAAGATATATTATGCAACATAGAATCTAATTATTCATAATGAATGGGGAGATTATACATGTGATTCTAAACACAAGAAAAATGTAGAATATGTTTTGAATTCAATTAAGTAAAAAATATGTCGATACTACAAGAAAGGCAATCATGGGCATGGAGATAACAGATGATGGTTTTTGTTGATATGCAAAAATATGGGGGGGGTTGTTATGCAATAAAAACACGCAATCGCATTTTATTATAGAATCTGTGGTAAGCAAATATCATGTTATTATATCGCAAAGCTTAAAGAGTAGAAAAATATCAGGAAATAAGATTATGCAAATTTTTAATTCAGAATCAAATGACAAAATATCAACAAAAAATGTGGGAACTCCCTACTAGATGCTTATATATGAATCATAAGTATAATAATATTATTTGAAAATTATGAAAGGATACGTGATGAAGAGACTATTTATGATGTTACTATTATGTTTTATTTTTGCAAAAGCGGCGGACGAAAATTCTTATTATAGAGTCTATCGAGATGCTAAGTTAAGAATGGAAATAGAAAAAGAATTTGTAACCATTCTTAAACCACAAAATCCAGATGATGTAAAAACAGGTGGTTATGCAAAATTCCGCGTCACATTATTATCCAATGACAAGGCAGTTTTGAAAGAACTAGAAACAAAAATGGACATTGTCCGTTCTATAATCCTTGATGTTATTTCTGGTTTTATGGCAGTTGAATTGCAAAGCCCACAAGGTAGAGCAAAATTTGCTAATGTAGCGACAACAAGTATAAATGCTATACTTACAGATGGGAATGTGCTTGGTATGGCATTCGGTGATTTTGTGATTCAACCTTAATATTAATAAGTACTGAATGGTGATAGCTATGTTAAGAATGAAACTCATAGGGTGGTTCTTACTTTTTGTGATAAATATAGGTTTTTCTTTTGCACAAGTTGATATAGAATCTCCCACGCGTGATACTCTGACGTTTACTTTCATTAATCAAGACTTTAATGTGTTGTTGCATTCTGCATTGAATTCTTCAGAGGAAGTATGGATTAAATTTAATCCTACTCTTATTTTTAAAGATGAAGCAACCCGAGATGAAATAATAAAAAAAGCCGCATTGCTCTATGTTGCTATACTCCGTACAGCACAGCAACTCAATCAACAAGACTTAGAAGGGCAAAATGGAAAAACGAATCTTGCGAAAGCCATTGTTAAAGATGTTAATGCGATTTTGGAGTATGGAGATGTTTCTGCAGTTACATTCTCTCAATTTTTAGTTTACAAAAAGCCAGTTGTAAAGAGCCATGAATTTTGAAGTTGGCACTGATATTGTTTCAATTTCGCGTATTTTTACTATTACGCAGAAATTTGGTATAAAATTTTTGTGTAAATTTTTACTTCCTAGCGAAATAATGCTTGCTTACAAGTATGCTGATGAGTTGTTTGATATGAGTGATTCTAAGATTCCTCATCGATTCAAAACTGATATTCCTACACATTGTCTATTAGATGATATACCATTATCATTTTCTACAAATAATCAAAGTTTTTATGAAAGATTCATTATCACTCATCTGCCCATGTTTTTTCAAGATTTTGTTATTGAGCATTATAAATTTTCTACATTAGCAGGCTTTTGGGCAATTAAAGAATCTTGTGCAAAAGCGTTGGGAGTTGGCATCGGTGGAAACATATCTTTTCATGATATGTGTATTTTTAAAGATAAATGGGGTAGCCCACATCTTGCTTTGCATGAAAGTAAAATACAGAAATGGAATATTCATAAAATTTCTGTTAGCATGAGTCATGATAATGACATGGCATTGGCAATATGCGTAATTCTATAAAAATAATTCCTAATGTGCTGCATTGCAATTTCTATCTAAAAATATTATAATTGCATACATTCACATCATGAGGATTATGTATGAATAAGGGGATTTTATATTTTGGCATTCTAGGTATCTCATTGTCTTTTGTCTATGCAGATAAACAACGTAACGAGTGGCATTATGGTGCGAATGCTTCGCAAGATTGGGCAAATATTAGTCCTCTTTACCTTGGTTGTGCACAAGGGAATCAACAATCTCCAATTAATATCATTACAAAAAATGTTGTATCTGGTGCTACAAGTTTTGAGATTCAATATACTATAGCAAAAGGCATTAATCTTACATTAGAAAATGCTACTTTTAAAATACTCTATCCACGAGGTAGCTTTTTAAAAATGGGTGGATTGCAATATCAGCTTAAAGAAATTCATTTTAAAACACCAGCAGAAAATAGTATAGATTCTCTGCATGCACCACTTGAAGTGCAGTTTTTCCATGAAGATTCTAAAGGGCATAAGGTAGTTGTGGCTGTGTTTTTTATGGAGGGTAGAGCAAATGGTATGCTTGATAGTATCATCAAAAATTTACCAGTAGCTTCCGGTAAAGCCCATTTTATTACTAATATTGATGCTAATGCCTTTATTCCTAGTAATCTTGCTTCTTATCAATTTGATGGTTCGCTTACAACCCCTCCGTGCTCTCAAGGTATACGTTGGATTATCATAAAACAACCCATGAGTGCTACATTAAGTCAAATAGATACGTTACGGCGAATAACGAATTCCAATGCGAGACCTACACAAGAGAGTTTTAATCGTCTTATAGTTGAGTAATGTATCAATTATTTAAAATATTTTGTGATATTTTTTTGTGTGAAATCATCTTGTGTAAGAATTTGCGGTGATTTACCTTTTTTATATATAACCCATTTCCCTAAATGTTGTGTGCAAGTTATTTTTTTATCACCACCAAAAAACCCCTCCTTTTCAAAAATCAATTCTTTTGTATACTCACTAATCTCATGGAATGCAACGGAATTAATAAGAAAAGCATTTTGCGAGCTGATATAGAATTGTTTATCATTGAGGCTTTTATCTGTAGATTCCAAAGGTGAATGAGGGATAAATAAGGCACAAGCTTGACATGTTACTTTTTCATTTAAACTTCTTGGTGTTATTGCATTACTAAAAATCTTAGAATCAAAATAGCTATTAAGTTCTGAAAGAGTATTGTGTGATAGAGTAAAAATAAATGGTGGTTTGTCTTTACTATAGGCTACTCCAAATGCAATACGTTGTGATATATCTTTTGGAATCTCATAAAGATTTGAGATATCAAGATGGTTTATAGTCGTATTTAAGGCAATCCAATCAAATTGTTGTATTTGTGTGTCAATGATTTGTATTGTTGGTTTTGAGTTTTGCATATTGTCTAGGCTTTGTGTAATTTTAAATCGTTGTACATATATTTCTTTCTCTTTATCATTTAGTGGGGTATCAATATGCCATTTTATAAGCCATATACATGATTCTTGACAGTTTGCAAAATATATTTTATTTTGCATTGAATCTTGACAGATTTCTTTTGTGCAGTCTGTATGTAAAAAGGTTGCTTGGAGGTTAAATTCGGAAGGATTATGTTGTGTGTCTTTATTGGATTGAGAATCTATTGCCATATTATTAGAAATAGAGTAATATTGTGTGATGCGTCCTAGGGTTCCTTGCGTGTAAGATTGGGTTTGTACATATATAGCACCATCGTCATATATCCAAAATGTATTTTTGATGTATTCATGTAGAATACATGGATTTGTATTGTGTGAGATTAATGGTGTAATGTTGATTTCAGAGGATATATCGATACTTTCATCATTATTCAGTTTATATAACATTACAGATTCTATATTATCAGGTCTAAAAAGATTGTTGTAGTATGGATTTGTATTGCTATCATGTCGTATCATATATGAATCTTGCATTGTTGTAGAATTTTGGGAGATTGCGGGTTGTGTATGTGGTAGAGGGTGGTCGTTTTTTGTCTGTATAATAATTGCGATTTTTGTTGGAGTATGGGTATCTTTAAGATTCTTGAAATCCTGCAATACGATGACATAAGGAAAGGTTTTTTCTTGCATGTTATTGCTCTGTTGTCTATCAAAAAGTTTAGAATCTGTGATTTTTAAAGTCATGGGTTGTGGTTGTATATCTTGTGATGTGGTATATTCAAAGAACCAATTTGATGAAAAAAGTTTTTTTATGTGTGGCTGATTTTGATATTGTGCAATATCTAATTGTGAGCTATTAGACATAAATATGGTATTGTAAGATTGATGTGATAAATGTGCAGAATCGCTAAAACATGCTCCATTGATATTTGCCAATCCTTGTTCTTTGTCTATCCAAGTAAAGTCATAATGGAAATGCTTAGTCTTATCTTGTTTGTCTGTGGTGAAAATAGTGTAAGAATCTTGAGTATTTTGATTGGTGCGTATATCATAGACTTGTAATTCTGTTGGCATTTGTTGTAGAAAAACGGAGTCTTTCATGGCACCATTATTAGAAATTGTAAGAGTCTTTGGTATTGCAGTGGTACCGTGTTTTTCAAATACTTGCGCCATTGTGTTGTTTTCTTCGTCTAATGCGATGAGATTCCATGTGCCTGTTAATTGTGTGGGAATAGAATGGTATGTCTCTATTATATTGGAATCTTGTTGTAAAGATTCGCCATGAGATGTTTGTGTTTGTTCGTTGCTTTGTTGTATTTTTGCAATAAAATAGGCAAAAAATGCTGATAGCACAATGATACTAAGCAAGAATAATAATTTATAATTACGCATGATACCCCTCAATATTGTAGATTCTATATGGGTTGTGATATGAATGTATTATTTGCAAAAAAATGACTGATTGTACTATACAAAAATAATATGTTGAAATTGTTAAGCTTATGATGAAATTACGCTGCCTGTCATTTGTGTGAATATGAGAATCTGCTCTAATAGTGAAGAGCTTGCAAAATAGAATTATGTAGTAAACATATATAAAAATTACCGTGATTTTGTTTATATTCTAATTTAAATGTTACAAATAGTAAAAAATTACGAAAAATTTTAAAAAATATTGTCATAAAGCGTTTTTTTTTTTTTGGTGTAAAATTTTTGTATATCTCAAATTTTAAAGGAATAATTGTATGAAAAAATATTTTTGTGCTTTGACATTAAGCTCTCTGCTTTTAACAAGTGGATATGGTGCAGATGAGGATGGGAAAGGGCTTTCTTTTGGTTTAGGGTTGGATTATGGATTTGACTGGGCAAGGAGTAGTTATCAAGGACTCCCATTATTTCAAGGTTTGCCTGACGTGGTTACCAATACTTTTGATAATAAAATAGGGCTACTCGCTTCTTTGCAATATGTATCAGATATTGGTATAGTCTTTGATACACAGATTCGCCTAGCCTATCTTATCCCAAGTCTTGGTATACATGGTGCGGGAAATTTATCAGATTCTTTAGGTAACAATATCAATTCAGCTGGGTTTAGCACAGAGCTTGCATTACTTGGTGGATATAGGCTTGGTTTTGGATCAGTTGGTTTAGCAATAAAAACGGGGATTGCTTATGCGTATTCAATGGGGCATTATAGTATAAATAATGTAAGTGACTTCTATCTTTTAAATAATCAACATTTTCTTTCTTGGAAAATTGGACTTGAGGCAGACTTTAACAAAGTGATGTTAGGATTTCTAGTTGGTGTACCATTCTTTTATGCACAACAAGTTTCGACCCATGCCAATATTGCAGATGTAAATTTCAAATCAACTGCACCAACTAATATGATGTATGATGCTTTTAGTGATTGGGGATTAGTATCTTTTAACGTCTATGTTGGATATAGATTTTAAATGTAAAGCACAAATATGGCTTGAGTTTATGTGGACTTTGTATAAAAATACTAAGTATGAATCTACATAGCTTTCCAATGTATCAATTTTCTTCTTTGATTGCTAAGTTTTATTCTTAGATTCAAAGGAGTTTTGGACGCAATAGTAAACATTTGAATACAATCATCTTTCTACAACATGGAATCTGAAATAATAATAAAATGAAAAAAACTATAAACCAAAATCCACAACGCACTATAACAATAGAGATTACAGTCACAATAGAGCATTCTTAGACTTGAAATCAGTTTGAACTCTTGATTATATTTCTCTATTTTATAGAATATTTTTTAATTGCAAATAGAAAAATTTTAATAAATAGTTTACTTTAGCTTACCATGATGTAAAATCAACAATTTAATGGGTGCTCATTTAAAGTTTAATATAGGTTTGAAATAGAAATTATGGAATTTTTAGAAGTGTTTTCTAATATTTGTCTGCAAAAGACATTGATTCCTAATTTTCTTTATGCCAGACTTAGTAATATTGATATTTCATATTCTATCACATAAAATGTCTATGAATAGTGATGAAATATGTATGATATTGCGTTATGTGTAGTAATTACGAAGGATTAAATTATTTCAATAGAGTTAAACCTTTTTAGCACTCCAGACACGTGTAGTATATTTAATGTTAAATTGATTAGGTAGTTTGTGTCGCATTTGGTATGCTATTTTATCAAAAATGTCAGCACCTTCTTGTGTGTCTAAATCCCAATATGGATTTTTGACGCTTTTCCACGCATTAATATAGTTATCAATAGTTTGTTGAAAATAAAAATCTTCTTCTATGTAAATTAAGGTATCAAATAAATTTTTATGAGATTCTATAATCGGTCTTTGATCTTCACGCCTTACACCTCTAGTATAATGCGGTATAAGTTCAAGAATAATTTCTTCAGCAATTTCTTGAATTGGGTCTTTTAAGTCTCTGTGATTCCACATACATGAGAAATAAGCATTTGGTTTTAAAAGTCTGTGGGCTTCTCGTAGGGCTTGTGTCCTATCCATGACATTAAAACTGCTACCAAATGTTACCCAATCAAATATTCCAGAATCTAGTGTAGAATCTAAGCCAGTTGCACGAATCCACTGTATAGAAGGTTTGTGTGTTGTATCATTATCATCTTGTAATGTATATTGCCGTGTCCTATCTATACCAATTTGTCTCATAGCATCATTTGGTTCAATTGCGACTACATGACAATTGCGTTCTAAAAGCATAATGCTTAGATTCCCAGTCCCTGCTCCAATGTCTGCTACTTTTATAAAATCTTCATGTAAAGGCGTGGGTGTTCCCCCCCCCCCCCCATTGTTTGTTTGGTGTTTGCGTGTATTAATGCTACAAGCATATCAAGTGTAGCAGAGGCATAATTTGGGCGAAATTCGTAAAATTTTGCATGCTTTGTATAGTCCCAATGCTGTTCAACAAGTTTTGCCATAGTTGTCCTTTTTATTAAAATAAGATTTTGCATTATATTTCAGCAGGTTTAAGATAGTTTTCGTATTTGCTTAAACCTAGAATGATAGAATACCACAAAATGATGAGTCGACAACCACAATCCTTTGTGGAATCTCATATTTTTTATTTTAAGATGGAGCAAATTGCATTGAATCTTATTGTAGTTTTACAAGCATTAGATGTAAAATTATTTGGCATGAATATGAACATTTTTGCTATTTAAAAGCCTTGATAAACGGACTTTATAGGCATTCCTAATATGTAATTTAGCATATTCTTGAGCTTTAGCAGAATCTCTTTTTTGCAATGCCGATACCATTTCATAATGTTCTTCATAACTTTGTTTTTGACGCGATTTGTTGCTTAAAGTGCTTTCCCCAAGTAAAAGAAGTGAGCGTTTCATTTCTTGCATCATTTTTATTAAAAATCGATTACATGAACATCGGTACAGTGTTTCATGAAATAATACATTGTTTGCCTTTATCATGTTGGTGTCAGTCAGGGTTGTTTGTGCTTGTACTAATTCAGATAGAATGTCAATTTCAGTATTTGAGGCATGTTGGGCTGCAAGTTTCGCACATTCTCCCTCTAATATTTCTCGAAGTTCATAAAGTTTCGTGATTGCATTTAAATCAAGCTCTGTGATAATAAGTCCATTTTTGCTATCTTGTGTCAGCATTCCTTCATTAAGCAAAATATTTAAGGCTTCGCGAATTGGTGTTCTACTTAATCCAGTTTCTTTAACCAAATCTTGTTCTTTGATTCTATCATTAGGTTTTAGTTTTCCTTCTGTAATACATTGAATAATATAATGATAGATCTTATCACTTGAGATATTGTGTTTTGTGGCCATTAAGAATCCTTAGTTCTTGAAAAACTATAAGTGATGATATAATTCAAATGATTTCGTGTAACCATGTATATAATGAATGAATTTGTTTTTTTACTTCATCGCTATTGCAACCACCAAGACTATTGCGTCGTTGCATGGAATTTTCGAGATTTAAAATGTTATGCAAAGATTCAGTATTAAGCCCTTCTAATTTAATAACATGGTGTTGTGTGGAAGCTTGATTGATTCTGCTTAAAAAAGCCTGTATCTCTTGTTGTAATACTGATTGTAATGATTTGACATCAATTGTGCTTAAATCTACGCCTTTCTCTTCGGCATATCGCACACAAACTCCGGTAATGTGGTGTGCCTCACGAAATGGTATATTGCATTCTTGTACCAAAAAATCTGCTAAATCGGTAGCTACTAGATGTCCTTTTTGACACATCGCTAACATATTTTCTTTATGAATGGTAAGAGTTTTTAGACTTTGCGTAAGAATTTTGAGACTTATAGAAGCAGTTTGAATTGAATCAAAAACCACTTCTTTATCTTCTTGCATGTCTTTATTATAGGCTAGGGGTAGGGCTTTCATTGTTGTGAGTAATGATATGAGATTCCCATACGTTCTACCACATTTGCCACGTAAAAGTTCAGCTACATCCGGGTTTTTCTTTTGTGGCATAATGGAGCTACCTGTAGAGAAATTATCACAAAAGCTTACAAATTTAAATTCATAGCTACTCCATATAATGAGTTCTTCACTCATGCGTGAAATATGCAACATAATCATAGCAATATTATATAACAAATCAAGGGCAAAATCTCTTTGACTTACAGAATCCATAGCATTTAAGCTTGCATGACTAAAGCCTAAACTTTTTGCAAGATTCTCTCTTTCGTTGTTATATGGAGTTCCTGCTAATGCTGCACTTCCCAATGGACAATCATTACTTATTTCATAGCAAACTTTTAGTCTTTCAACATCTCTTTTTAATGCCATACACCATGCGACTAAATGATAACCAAAGCTAATAGGTTGAGCATGTTGGAGATGAGTCATGCCCGGCATAATTGTAAGTGTGTGTTCTTTAGCAATATCTAAAAGTGTTTGGATTAATTTGGTTAGAAGTTTTTGCAATAAAATATTATGTTTGCGACAATACAATTTGAAATCTAATGCAACTTGGTCATTCCGACTGCGTGCTGTGTGCAATTTTTTCCCCGCATTGCCTATTTTTTTGCTTAATGCCGATTCTATTGCCGTATGTATATCTTCATCTTTATTATTAAATATAAAGGTATTCTGCTGTATTTCTTGTTTGATTTCTGCGAGACCTTTTAGTATAGAATCTAATTCATGTATCTCTAAAAGCCCAGTGGCATAAAGCATTTTTGCATGTTCTATTGAGCCTTGAATGTCTTCTTCCCATAAATTTTTATCAAAGGGAAGACTTGCATTAAATTCATCAAGTAATCTTTGCATCTCTTCATCAAGATTCTGTATTGAGAATCGTCCGCCCCAAAGTTTTGCCATTATATATCCTTAAATATTTTTCGGTTATTATAATATGCAATTTTGATTCCAAAAACATTTTTCAATCAATCTAATCTTTTTCATCTATATTATAGTTTTACAATTATTGGGAAAATTCTATTAGGAAAATTCTTGGCTTTGTAAGACGTATCTACGAAGAATTGTATGTGATTTGACATAGCAATATAAGACTATTTTTTATGCCTTGCAATAGCTTGTTCTAAAAGCTCTTGAGCCTCTTTTACTCCTTTAAAATCTGTAACACGCGACCATTTATTTGGCTCCAGCATTTTATAGATTTCAAAGAAATTTTTGATTCTATCAAGGGTAATTTGCTCTAAATCAGCATAGGATTTGACATCTTTATATGTTGGATCAATGCTATCTACAGCGACTGCTAATAGTTTTTCATCTTTACCACCTTCGTCTTCCATAAGCAATACGCCGATTAAACGACAACAAATAACGCTTCCGGCTTGCAACTCATATTCGTTTAATACAAGAACATCAATAGGATCATCATCGCCTGCTAGTGTATGGGGTATGAAGCCGTAATTTGCTGGATAATAAACTGCTGAACGCATCACTCTATCTACAACGACTGCACCCGTTTCTTTATCAACCTCATATTTAATGCTTGAACCAAATGGGATTTCAATAACTACATTAACTTCATTTGGGACTGTGCCTATCTCAATTTTTGAAATATCCATAATATGACTCCTTTAGCTTGGTATAGAAATTACGATTAAAAAATAGAATTATGTGAATATAGCAATAAAAAGTAAATGTGAGTTTGAATTGCTAATTTAATATTCTTGACATTCTTTGAAATATCATACATTCATTCATTGCGATATTAGTATTTCTATATGAGTCTGATTCTATGATTTGTAGTTTGAATAAGGAGGTATTTATAGGAACAAATTAATTGTTTGTATGAATAACTTAATGGAATTATTTTTGCTCCAATTTAAAAATTTTTATTATAATAGTCAAAAAAAGGAGTTAGCAATGACTATTGATTCAAACAATACACTTTCATCTTTAGCCCAAGCACGAGAGAAAGATTTGGTAAAGAATCTTAAGGCAAAAACAGAAAATAGGCTAGATTCGACTGATAAAGCATTACGGGAGCAGACAGATAAATTTGAAGCAATTTTTATCAAAACGCTACTCGATGTTTCATTAAACTTGGATAATCCGCTGTATCCTAAACAACCGGGAAGTGATATATATAATTCAATGTTTAAAGAGCAATTAGCAGAGAATCTAAGTGGTAGTTTTGGATACAGTGAGTTGTTGTTTAATTATCTTAAAGAACAACAAAAACTAAAAGCATAGTGTCTTTAAGCTATAAACACAATGCTGTATTTCATGATTTTACGAGCAACAGCAGTAAATGAGCTATCAGCATAAACCAGTTTATGAGTATATGGACTCTAAGGCGGTAGAATATGCACCATTTGATTATAGAAGAGCAAGAAATATCTTTCATAAATTACAGAAGTTTTTGAATCTTAATACTTATAATATTCACATAATAGGCACTAATGGTAAGGGTAGCACGGGCAGATTCATAGCACAAAGTCTTTGGGAATCCAAACATAGTGTCCTACATTTTACTTCACCTCATTTATTTGAATTTCGTGAAAGGTTTTATCTTAATAATGACATCATAAGTTTAGAATCTCTTGAAATTGCCCATACATTTTTACAACAATTTGATTTTATCCGTGAAGCTAGCTATTTTGAGTATGCCACATTTTTGGCTCTTGTGCTTGGACAGACGTGTGATTTTCTTATTATGGAGGCTGGGGTTGGCGGAGAGTATGATAGCACCTCTATATTGACATATCACATTACTATTTTTACACGCATTGGTATGGACCATAAGGAAATGTTGGGAGATTCAATACAATCTATTGCAAGTACGAAACTGCGAGCTGCACAAGGAGTAATCTTTACGCATTTTCAAAACGATGAGGTATTGGCTTTATTGCAACAACTTCATGTAATTGCCCCCCAAAAGCGACCTTATGCTATCCATTATCTCAATCCTAAAGATAGAATGACACAAGTTGTGCAAGAATATGCGAAAAAATATGCTCTACCACTTTTCTTACAGGAGAATCTAGCGTTAGCTAATCTTGTTGTATCATATCTTAATATTCCATTACTTACTAATATGCTGTGTTTAAGAGGGCGATGCGAGATTATAAGGGATAATATCATTATTGATGTTGGACATAATGAAATGGCAGCAAGTGTGATTCTTGCAGAAGCAAAGCGATATTTTAATAATGAAAAATTTATACTTATTTACAATAGTTATAAAGAAAAAGAAATAGAGAAAATACTTCATATCTTTAAAAAAAGCATTATAGAAGTTATTCTATTCCAAGTTGATAATCCTAGAATCATAGATTTCGCGGAAATACAATTAATCCTATATAGGCTTCATATCCCACACCGACTTTTTAATCCCAATGAAACTAAGGGGCTTGACCCATTATCTAAAAATTTGATAGAATATAAGGATTTTTTTTTAGAATCAAGATATAATTATGTGGTTTTTGGTAGTTTTTCCCTTGTGGAAAGTTTTTTACGTTGGTTTTATGATTCTATAAGATAACACTATTTTTTTGTAATTAAAAATTTATTCAGTAATCTATTGGAAAGTAGCGATGAAAGATACGCATAAAATTAAGCAAACACTAACAATTACAATCGTTGACGAAAATGGCTCAAGGCAATTTGCAGTAGTAAAAATTTTGCAACGTATTGTTGTATATGGCAGTTTATTCCTTTTGATTGCAATCATAAGTGGTTACTTTGCTATGTCTCTTTTTATCGCGAAGCTTGATGATATAACAAGTGCAAAGCAAGATGTATATAGGGAATTTCGAAGCATACAAGAACAAAATGCCTTTTTGCGTGATGATATTCAAAATAAATCTGAAGAATTACAAGCCATGCAAGATAAAGTTAGTGATTTAGAAAAGATAGTCAACATGCGTTCTTTTGTAGCTGAAGAGAATAAAATAGAAGAACAAGAAATTGATTTACAACAATTAGCGAATATGCAGAAAGCTACTATTTTACAGATTATTCCAAATGGGAGTCCAGTTGACCTTTTTGAGATGAAGCAAAAAGCAAAGGAAAAATATAAAGATGCACATTCTCTCATTAATGCAGGATATGCTGCACAAAATATTTCTAATATAGGATACAATTATTACACAGGGCGTAGCGAACCTGTATATGCCACAGCTGATGGTATTGTAGAATCAATACGAGATGATAACCAGCGTTATGGTTATGGGAATCTTGTCCGATTGTCTCATGTATTAGGTTTTAGCACTGCCTATACAAATTTAGAGAAAGTAAGCGTAAAGAAAGGTGATTTTGTTAGTAAAGGCGATATTATTGGATACACTACTGCGAGTCCGGGTAAGAATTATATAAGTCTTTATTATGAGGTACGATTTTTAAGCGAATCTCTTGACACTTTATCATTTATTGATTGGGATAAACACAACTTTGAATCTATCTTTGATGCACGAAAAAACTCTAATATTGATTTAAAAAGTTTTATGTGGGCATTAAATGATATTGTAAAATTGAATAATATATCTACTCATTTTGCTTATACAGATATTGAAAATTTTATTGCACCTTCTGCACAAATAACACAATCAGCCCAAATGCAACGCATGACGCATAATAACCTATTCCTTGCATCTAATAAAAAACTCATAGATTCTAAGAGTCATCAATGAAATTTAATAAACGCCTTGTTATCATGATAACTGATTTACATGGTTCAAAGTTCATTAATGTTGATATGATTTTTAAACAAATAAGCATCTATATACTTGTGTTTCTTTTGACACTTGGCTTATTTGCATATGCAAGTATTACTATTATATACCAAGAGATAAATCAAACAAAAGATCTCAACGCATATCTTATACATCAATTTACAGATATGCAAAAGCATAATGAGGAATTAAACAAAGCTATCCAAGAAAAAAATGAGGAGATAGCTCTCGTTGGCGATAGATTCCAAAATATTGAAAATACCATTAGTATGCAGCAGGATATCAACGAAGATATGTTGCTTGAGAATCAAGATTCTAGTCTATTAGACAGAATAGACACTGTTTCCATTACTGCATTGCAAAAATCTTTTATTATGAAGTTTATCCCTAATGGAAATCCGCTTGATATTGATTTACATATTTCTGGTCATTATGGCAAACGTTATCACCCTATTTTACATATTTATCATATTCATACTGGTACTGATATAGCAGCACCGATGAATACACCGGTATATGCAACAGCAGATGGTGTTGTAGATTGGGCGAGTAATAATGGTAATGGTGGATATGGTAAACTTGTTAAAATATCACATTCCTTTGGCTTTCGCACATATTATGCCCATCTCAATGATATAAAAGTACAAAGAGGGCAATTTGTGAAAAAAGGGCAGTTGGTGGCACTTACTGGTTCCACAGGAACTAGTACTGGTCCCCATTTGCATTATGAAATACGATTTTTGGGGCAACCTATAGATCCAATTAATTTTGTAAAGTGGGATATCCAAAATTTTGATTTAATTTTTGAAAAAGAAAGGAGAATATCATGGCACTCTTTGCTGGAGATAATAAACAATCTCATGGGAAGGAAACAGGAGCTGCCACAATTATCGCAGCTAACACAAAGTTTAAAGGTGAAGTAACTACTGATTGCCATTTTCATACTGACGGTGAATTTGAAGGCACTATTCGTTCTAAAAATACTGTTATGATAGGAAAAACTGGTGTAGTCGCTGGTGATATATTTGCCCAAAAAGTCATTATTAGTGGTAAGGTTATTGGCAATGTTGAAGCGAAAAGTATTGAAATCCTTGCGAATGGCAGGCTTGAAGGGACGATTACTTCTGATGAATTAGTCATTGAAAGAAAAGGTATGTTTTTAGGACAATCTAAAAATAGCACTGGGGATAATGTAAAACTACTGAATGCTGAATCCCCAAAAATATTAGAGGCAAAAAGATAGCACGTTGTTATACTATCCAATGTAAATGTCATGTAATTGTGACTTAGAGTTGATGTACAATATAGAAGAGCAATGTGTAGTCGCATTTACTATTTCAAATAGCGATTTTGTGATTGCTGATATAAATCAGCATAATTCTCTATTGGATATAAATCTTTCGTTGTCTGAACATGAAGCCTCATTTATTTATGGCTTTAACTTAGTATAAAAGTTAGATAAAGTCTATAATTATGGAATCTTACCTAACAAGCTAATGCTTTATGCTGAACCAAAACATATCTTATTGCGTTACTTTATAGACTGTATGATGATAAGAGTAAGGGAGCGGTAAATAAAGTGTGCGATGAGGTGATAATGTTGTATTAATGGTTGGCTTAAAAGGTTATTGCTATTTTTAGCAATGATGTAAAAAAGATGAGTATGAATATAGTAATATAGTAACTGTTTATTTGTTGTAATATTTTTGATAATGACATTTGTCAATGTATTTAAAGGGAAAATTGTGATTTTCTCTTACGATTCTTTTGGTACTGATACTGAGGAGCGAAGTGTGATTCCCTGTTTTTTATCCTGTGTGATACTATTGATAGTATATATTAAATAGATTCTTTTACAATAAAACACAAAAAAGGCATACAAAATAAACTAAATTTTACGTGTTAATCTACATTTATTGCATAGCACATTTTCAAACAATGCTTTACGAAAAACACCATCACATAAACTAGATTGTATCATTATAGAGTTGTGCTTAAGTCATACTATTAGTAATCAAATAATATATAATTTTAGTGAAAGATTGAATGAACGCCTAGTATTTATATTATATGTTATGGAATCAATGTAATTTTGGGTTAATTACATTGATACTTAAACGAAACAAGACAATTAAA